>SBHH01000336.1 GCA_006226265.1 Alphaproteobacteria bacterium
CCTGCAACAAGGATTATTCCTGCGTAAACGGCTTCTGCCCAAGCTTCGTCACCATCGAGGGTGGCGGCCTTCGGAAAGCGGCGCCCCATGCGGCGGAAAATCCGGCGGAAGGCATCCCTCTCCCGCCCGAGCACCCGCTCCAGCATCCCTATCGCATCCTGATCACCGGGATCGGCGGCACGGGCGTCGTCACCATCGGCGCGCTCATCTCCATGGCTGCGCATCTTGAGGAAAAAGGCGTCTCCGTGCTGGATCAGGCGGGCCTCGCCCAGAAGGGCGGCGCGGTCACGAGCCATGTGCATATCGCGCCGAAGCCCGAGGATATCAACGCCGTCCGCATTCCGGCGGGCCGGGCCGACCTTCTGATCGGCTGTGACATGGTGGTGTCGGGCTCCTATGACAGCCTCGCGAAATTCGATGTGAACGTCGCCCATGCGGTGATCAATGCGCATCCTTCGCCGACCATGGATTTCACACTGAACCCCGACGCGCCCTTCCCGGTGCAGGACACCCTCGACCATATCCGCGAGGCGATTGGCGAAGATGCCTGCTCCCTGATCGAGGCGAGCGATATTGCCACCACCCTGATGGGCGACAGCATCCTCACCAACCTCCTGATGCTGGGCTTTGCCTTCCAGAAGGGCCTTGTGCCGGTCTCGGAAGAGGCGCTTTTGAAAGCGATCGAACTTAATGGCGTTGCAATTGACTCAAACAAGAAGGCTTTCGGCTGGGGCCGCGTCCTCGCCCATGATCCGGAGCGGGTGAGGAAGGAGGTTGAGGAACTGAAAGGCCCGGCAACCATCGAGCCGCCCGCGACCGATATCGACGAGATCATCAAGAAGCGCATCGGATTCCTCACCGATTACCAGAACGCCCGCTATGCCAAACGCTTCAGCGGGCGCGTCGCCACCATCCGCATCCGCGAGAGCGAGGTAACGCCGGGGCAGACCAGCCTCACCGAAGCCGTAGCCCGGAGCCTGTTCAAGCTAATGGCCTATAAGGATGAATATGAGGTCGCGCGCCTTTATACCGAACCCCGTTTCATGGAGAAGGTGGAACGGATGATGGAAGGCGATTATCAGCTTAAATTCCATCTCGCCCCGCCACTCTTCGCCAAGCGCGATCCCGATACCGGCCATTTGAAGAAGAAGCAATATGGCCCGTCGATGATGAAGGCCTTCAATATGCTGGCGAAGTTCAAGGGGCTTCGCGGCACCCCGCTCGATATCTTCGGCTATCAGGCGGACCGGAAAGAGGAACGGAGCCTCGTCAAGGAATTCGAGGTGCTTGTCGACGAGCTGGGCTCGAACCTGACCGCGGAGAATCACGTCATCGCCGTCGCCATTGCGGAACTGCCGATGAAAATCCGGGGCTATGGCCATATCAAGGACAGGGCGATCAAGGCCTACCGCGCCGAACTTGAAGACCTCCTTGCGAATTTCAGGAACCCCGCACCGCAAGCGCAGGCAGCGGAGTAAAATTGGCACTTGGCGCGAGATCCGATTGGGTCTGTTGATTGGGAAGGCGGAGGATTACACTCCGCCTTTCTTTTTGGAGGGGCGAGATGCTGGAATTGAGACCCAATTGCGAAACCTGCGATACCGATCTGCCGAATGGCGGGGTGGACGCCTATATCTGCACCTTTGAATGCACCTTCTGCGGCCCTTGCGCGGCAGAGGTCCATAAAGGCGTCTGCCCCAATTGCGGCGGCAACTTCTCGCTCCGCCCGATCCGGCCCGAAAGGCTGATGGAAAAATATCCGCAAAGCACCAAGCGGGTGCTGAAGAAGCCCGCCGAATAAGTCCTAGTCCGGGAAGGCCACCCAGTTGGGCCGCGCGCGGGGTTCAGCGGGTTTTGCGGAGCATGGGCTGGCGGGCGTTTCCGGCTTTCGCGCCCTTTCCTCCTGGAACAGAGGCTCAAGGCCAGAGGCAAGCAGACGGAGAAGATGGGCTGCCTCCATATTAAGAGCGATTTTCTCATCATTCCCTTCCGCCGCGTCTTCATGGCGGCGGGCGGCCAGGGCGAGCAGCTCCTTCGCCTCCTCGTTCGAGAAGAGGCCTTTCAGCACGCATTGCTGCAAGATCAGCTCTGATAGCGTGAGCGCCGCAAACCCCGCAGCGTCCGTTGAGAAATTTCGCATTTATCTGGCCTTAGCGAAACCACCAATAGCTTATTGGCGTATCCGTTCTACACTTAATATGTGCAATTCCGAATACAAGGGTGAAAGGACGCCTGCACATACCGACCTCTCTTGCCTACAAAGGATGTGCGCGCTATGGTGCCGGAGTTATCCCCTCAAGGCGATCCTTCATTCCGTTTCAGGAGATCCGTTCATGTCCTTACGTCACATCGTCGCCTTCGGCACCTTCATCCTTTTCACAACCTTGGCTGGCCCCGCCTTCGCCCATACGGGTCAGGGCGTCGCGGGCGGCTTCTTAAGCGGTTTCACCCATCCGATCCTGGGCTGGGATCATGTGGTCGCGATGGTTGCGGTCGGCCTCTGGGGCGCTTTTCTCGGCGCACCCGCCATCTGGGTTCTGCCGGTGACCTTCCCGGTTGTCATGGCCTTTGGCGGGGCGCTTGGCGTCATGGGCGTCCCCTTCCCCGCCGTCGAGACGGGCATTGCCCTTTCCGCCATCGTGCTTGGCCTTTTGATCGTCTTTATGAGCCGCCCACCGCTCTGGCTTGCCGGCCTGATCGTCGCCGTCTTTGCGATGTTCCATGGCTATGCCCACGGGGCGGAGCTTCCCACCGCCGCCAATCCCTTCGCCTATGCCATCGGCTTCGTGATCGCGACCGGCATGCTGCATCTTTGCGGTATTGCGCTTGGTCTGCTCGCCCGCTGGCCCCTGGGCAAAATCGCCATCCGCGCGGGCGGCGGCGTGATCACGGCGGTTGGCGCCGCCTTCCTGTTCGGCATTGCGTAAAGCCCTCCCTATCACGGGCGGAGCGGCGGCCTTATCGTTGCTCCCCTCGATCGCGGCGGCGCATTCCTCCGCCCCCGGCATGGCGGGCTTTTATCAAGGCGTTCTGCATCCCTTTTTATCCCCTGCGCAATTACTCGCGCTCCTCCCGCTCGGCATTCTGGCGGGGCTGCAGGATAAAAAGGCCGTCTCCGCCTCTTGGCTCGCCTTTGCGGTCGGATCGGCTCTCGGGCTTCTCTTTGCGGGTTTGGGGGGTATCCTCGATGCGATGGTTATGCCGCTCCTCCTGCTGGCGCTTGCCTCAGGCGTCCTGCTTTCAATCGGGAAACCTCTTCCCCGTCTTTTCATCGCCCTACTCGCCGGATCAACGGGATTGGTTATCGGTATGGCGGTGCTGCCCGATCCCGGCCTCTGGCGCGACCGGCTGATCACGTCAATCGGCAGCTATGCGGGCGTCAATCTCCTGCTGATTTTTCTTTGCAGCGCGACGGGGCTTCTCCTTGATCGCTGGAAAATGCCCTGGATCCGCATTGCGCTTCGCATCGCCGGATCCTGGTGCGTCGCCATCGCCTTTTTGATGCTCGCGCTCAACATTCAGGGGAGCTTCAAAAAGAAAGCAGCGGCAGAATTACTCCCGCCGCCGCTTCAATCACATCCGGTCGATCCCGCCTAGAAGGCGGCCGTTTCCGCCTCTTCCTCCGCCGAGGTATCCGGCGCCACATCCAGCATGCCAAGCGCATGCTTGTAGAGATCGATCATATATTCCTGTTCCTGATAATCGGCTTTGTCCATCTTGCGAAGCCTGAGGATCGCGCGCATGGCCTTTACATCGAAGCCGGTGCCTTTCGCTTCGGCGAAGATTTCCTTGATATCGTCGGCGAGGCCCTTTTTCTCTTCTTCCAGACGCTCGATTCGCTCAATATAGGATCGCAAATGATCCGCGGCCACTCCGCCAACATCAGCCATGACTTACCTTCTCCGTGACATTTCTTTTCAAGACAATCAGACCGGGGACCTCACCCGGGAGGGGGATTTCTAGCATCATTCAGGCCTATGGGAAACGCCCCATTCGGATTTTTTTAAAAGCCCCGAAAAAGGGCTCAGTGATCGGGCTTTGCCTTCGCGAAGGC
>SBHH01000201.1 GCA_006226265.1 Alphaproteobacteria bacterium
CCCCGCCGCTCCGCGAAGAAAGCGAGCGTCTCGCCGTGATTGAAGGGATCAAAGACGGCACGATCGATGTGATCTCGTCTCAGCATCTGCCGCAAAGCGCCGACAGCAAGCGCGTCCCGTTTGCGCAGGCCAAGCCCGGCGTCATCGGGCTGGAGACCATGCTGCCGGTCAGCCTTCGTCTCTATCATAACGGCGATATCGGGCTTCTCCGCCTGCTCCATACCATGACGGTTGCGCCCGCAAAGCTCCTCGGCCTCAATGCCGGGGCGCTAAAAATCGGCGCCCATGCGGATATCATCCTGTTCGATACCGAGACCCCCTGGCAGGTCGATGGCGATCTGTTGAAATCGAAGTCGAAGAACACCGCCTTCGATGGCCATCTGTTGCAGGGACGCGTGCGCAAGACCTTCGTGCGCGGCAAATGCGTTTTTGAATTGTAGGAGGCTCCCCCATGCCCCATCCGCTTGGTGATTTCAGCTATACATGGCCGTTCCTCGCAGCCGCTGTCATTGGCTATCTGATCGGCTCCATTCCCTTCGGGCTGGTGCTGACGAAGCTCGGCGGTTATGGCGATATCCGGAATATCGGGTCGGGCAATATCGGCACGACCAACGTGCTCCGGACAGGGAACAAGGGCCTCGCACTTGCCACCCTGCTGCTGGATGGCGGCAAGGGCGCGATTGTCGTCATTCTTGCCAATATCTATCTCACGCAGGATTATGCGGTGCTGGCGGGCGGCGGGGCGTTCCTCGGCCATCTTTTCCCGGTCTGGCTCCGGTTCAAGGGCGGCAAGGGCGTCGCAACCTTTATCGGCGTCATGCTGGCGATCAGCTGGCCCGCCGGGATCGCCGTTGCGCTGACCTGGTTGATCGTCGCGCTTCTGTTCCGCTTTTCCTCCCTCGCGGCGCTTGTGTCAGCCGCAGCATCGCCGTTCTATGTCTATCTGCTGCTGAAATTCTCTCCGCTGGGCGGCGTGTTCTACGGCGATCTGCAGCGGATCGAGCTTGCCATCTTCATGGCGGTGCTGATCTATATCCGCCATCACCAGAATATCACCCGCCTCCTGAAAGGCGAGGAGCCCAGGATTGGCCAGAAGAAATCCTGATCCTTCCAGTTGAAAGAAATCTCTTTTTCACTTATTTATAAGGGAAATTTAGGAAAGCGCCTTCATGACCGCCTTAGCTTCGGACCCTGATCCCAACATCACCCGGCTTGATGACTTCAGCCGGGATGTGAAGGCACGCTTTTTGGGCGAGGTGATGGCTGGGCAAGCCGCCATCACGGCCCATTCCGACCGTTTCAAAAAGCGTTTCCTCGCCCATCTCCGGATTGCGCCGCCGCCTTCAGAAGAAACCACCCGAACGGAGGTTTTATTACCTTCACCGACGCCGATAAAAGTTCGGCGCCCCATCCGGCAGCGAAAAGGCGCAAAAAGCAACTGCCGACCCATCCGCGCGATCAAACCCCGCGTGAGGGGAACACCGGTTAAGGCCGCGCCGCCCATGCTCCTTCCTGAAGCGCCGACCCTGACATCGCGCGCACCAAAACCGCGCCCGCAAAAAAAGGCGAAGCACCAGCCCTTCTGGACGCGCGTAAAGGAAAAGCTGTTCGATCTTACCCCCCGGTTCGAAGACGCGCCCGGCGACGATCACACCCAAAAGTGACGCTATATTAAGCATATATGATATTTCCGTTGACGCTTGTCGCCAATTGCTGTCACCTTCACGCGCATGGAACAGATACGCGAAATATCAGCGGAGGAACGGCTCGACTGGCTCCGGTTGATCCGCTCCGAAAATGTCGGGCCAATCACCTTTTTCCAGCTTCTCGACCGCTTCGGCACCGCTAAAAAGGCCCTTGACGCCCTGCCGGAACTTGCGAGGAAGGGCGGACGGAAACGGCCGATCCGCATCTTTCCGGTGGCTGCCGCTAAAAAGGAAATGAGCGATGTGAAGGCTTTCGGCGGGCATCTCATTGCCGCATGCGAGCCTGACTACCCTGCCAGGCTCCGTCACATCCCCGATCCACCGCCGGTCATCAGCCTGATGGGCCATGCAGCCCTTCTCAACAAGGACATCGTCGCCATTGTGGGCGCGCGGAACTCCTCCGCCGTCGCGCAAAAAATGGCGCGCGCCATCGCGGCGGAATTAAGCGGCGCCGGACTTGTCATCGCCTCCGGCCTCGCGCGCGGGATTGATGCGGCAGCGCATCAGGCCGCGCTTCAAGGAGGCACCATTGGAGTGGTCGGCGGTGGCGTCGATTATCCCTACCCCCGTGAAAATGCGGCGCTCCAGCGGGAACTGTATGAAAGGGGCGCCGTCATTGCCGAACAGCCGCTCGGCACCGTGCCGCAGGCGCGACATTTCCCGCGCCGCAACCGGATCATTTCCGGCCTCTCGCTTGGCGTGCTGGTGGTGGAGGCCTCGCCGAAATCGGGGTCTCTCATCACCGCAAGGCTCGCCCTTGAACAGGGCCGGGAGGTTTTTGCGATGCCCGGCTCCCCCATGGATCCGCGCGCGCGCGGCACCAACAACCTGATCCGGAACGGCGCGACATTGACCGAAAGCGCGGAAGATATCCTGAATGCGGTTGCAGCCCTCCGGGACCGGCCGCTCAGGGAGCCCGACCAGCCGCTCCTCCCCTTTACCGAGCCGGCGCAACCGGAAGAAGCGGAGCTAGAGGAAATCCGCCCCCGCCTCCTCTCCCTGCTAAGCCCGACACCCGTCGAGATCGACGAAATCCTGCGCCTTCTCGATTGCCCGCCACCCGCCGTTCTGACGATTTTACTTGAACTCGAACTGGCAGGCAGAATAGAACGCCATTTCGGAAACAGGGTTTCCATCGTCGAGTAGCGTCTCTATATAAGACAAATTGACGGTCCCGAACGGGGCAAACACAATCAGAAGAAAGTCCGCGGAGTTAATATGAACGTCGTTGTCGTCGAGTCTCCGGCCAAGGCCAAGACCATCAACAAATATCTGGGGAAGGACTACACGGTCCTCGCCTCCTACGGTCATATCCGCGATCTTCCCTCCAAGGACGGCTCGGTCGAACCGGACCAGGATTTTGCGATGCATTACCAGAACGATGCGAAATCCGCGAAGCATATCAAGGCCATTGCCGATGCACTGGACGGCGCCGAAAATCTCTATCTCGCGACTGACCCGGACCGGGAGGGAGAGGCCATCGCCTGGCATGTCATGAAAGTGATGGAGGAGAAGAAGAAACTGAAGGGCGCGAAAGTAAGCCGTGTCGTCTTCAACGAGATTACAAAACGCGCCGTGCTGGACGGCATCGCCCATCCGCGCGAACTCGATATGAACCTTGTGAATGCGCAGCAGGCGCGCCGTGCGCTCGACTATCTCGTCGGCTTCACCCTCTCTCCGGTCCTTTGGCGGAAACTGCCGGGCGCAAAATCCGCAGGCCGGGTGCAATCGGTCGCGCTTCGCCTCATCTGCGAGCGGGAGCTGGAAATCGATGCCTTCGTCCCGGAGGAATACTGGACGATCGATGCGGACTTCCAGACCCACAAGAAGGACAAGATCACCGCACGCCTCACCCATCTTGGCGGCAAGAAGCTTGATAAGTTTGATCTGCCCGATGCGGAAAAGGCGAAGGCCGCCGGAGAGAAAATCCGCGCTGGATCTTTCCATGTCTCCGACGTCACTAAGAAACCCGCTAAACGCAATCCCTCCCCGCCCTTCACCACCTCAACCCTGCAGCAGGAAGCCTCCCGCAAGCTTGGCTATGGTGCCAAAAGGACGATGATGGTGGCGCAGAAGCTTTATGAAGGCTTCAATATCGGTGGCGAGACACAGGGCCTCATTACCTATATGCGAACCGACGGCGTCAGCCTTGCGAATGAGGCGGTGGCGAGCGCGCGCTCCGTGATCGAGGAAGAATATGGCGCCGAATTCGTGCCTGAGAAGCCCCGCTTCTACAAGGCGAAATCGAAAAACGCGCAGGAAGCCCATGAGGCGATCCGCCCGACCGATCTGTCGCGCACACCCGCCATGGTCGCGAAATATCTCGATTCCGAGCACTTGCGGCTTTATGAACTGATCTGGAAACGCACCATCGCAAGCCAGATGGAAAGCGCCCGGCTGGAACGCACGACCATAGATTTCACCGACGGCGCAGGCCAGATTTTGCGCGCGACCGGCAGTGTCGTCCGCTTTGCGGGCTTCCTCAAGCTCTATGAAGAAGGCCGCGACGATGCGAACGACGAGGAAGGCGGCAAGCGCCTTCCCGCCGTTGAAAGCGGCGAGACTGTCGGCACCGAGGAGGTGCGGGAGGATCAGCATTTCACCGAACCCGCGCCCCGCTATTCGGAAGCAAGCCTCGTCAAGAAACTGGAAGAGCTTGGCATCGGTCGGCCGTCGACCTATGCCTCCATCATCTCCGTGCTGCAGGACCGCGACTATGTCCGGCTGGACCAGAAGCGCTTCGTGCCCGAGGACAAGGGCCAGTTGGTGACGGCCTTTCTCGCCTCCTTCTTCACGCGCTATGTGGAATATGATTTCACGGCGCAGCTGGAAGAAAAACTCGATGATATCACCGCCGACAAGATAGACTGGAAGCAGGTTTTGCGCGATTTCTGGTTCGACTTCAATCTCTCCGTCGAAGGCACGGCCGAGCTTCGTGTTGCCGATGTCCTGGAAGAGCTCAACCGCGTGCTGGCGCCGCATATCTTCCCCCCGCGCGCAGACGGCAAGGATCCGCGCGCCTGCCCGAAATGCGAAGAGGGACGCCTCAGCCTCAAGACCGGACGGTTCGGTGCCTTCATCGGCTGTTCCAACTATCCCGACTGCCGCTTTACCCGCAAGCTTGGCGAAAGCGCGGACGATGCGGAAGCTAACGTGGATGAGGGTCCGAAGGAGCTCGGTACTGATCCGGCAAGCGGTTTGATGATCACGCTCCGGCGCGGGCCTTACGGGCCCTATCTGCAGCTTGGCGAGCCGGAGCCGAAGAAGAAGCCGAAACGCGTCTCCATTCCAAAGGATATCCCGCTTGAGGATATCGATTTCGAACTGGCGTTGCAGTTGATTGCGCTTCCGCGCGAAATCGGGCCGCATCCGGAAACCGGCGGCATGATCACCGCCGGGCTTGGCCGCTATGGCCCTTACGTCGAATGTGACAAGAAATATGGCCGTTTGCCGAACAGCATGGAAGTACTGACTGTCGGCATGAACCGGGCGGTCGAGCTTCTGGCCGCCGCGAAGCCTCGGGGCGGCGCCGGACGGGCGGCCCCGCCGCTCCGGGTGATCGGGCCGCATCCCGATGACGAGGCCGAAGTCCAGGTAAAGGATGGCCGCTATGGGGCCTATGTCACTCATGGCGGCATTAATGCGACCATTCCGAAGGGCAAGGACCCGATGGAAATCACGCTGGAGGAAGCCGTCACGCTTCTGAAAGAGCGCGCAGAGAAGAGCGGCAAGAAGCCGAAGCTTGCGAAAAAAGCAGGTGCAAAAAAGGCGGCGCCTAAGAAGACGGCGGCCAAGAAAGCCCCTGCAAAGAAAGCTGCGCCTAAAAAGACCGCAGCGAAAAAATCCTCAGCCAGCGCCGAATGACCGGGGCAACCTGCCCCCCGAACAGAAACCGGTATTTTATTGACGTCCAGTTCTGGAAATAACTCCTATCTGCCGACCAAGGCGCAAGTGCGCGATTTTATTGAGGAAAGCGAGAGCCCGCTTGGCAAGCGAGACATCGCCAAGGCCTTCAATATCAAGGGGGCGGACCGGATTTACCTTAAAAAAATCCTGAAAGAACTGATCGATGACGGCGTCCTTGAGAAGGGACGCAAGCGGGAGCTGGCGCCAGCGGGGGCGCTTCCCTCCGTCGCGGTGATCGAGGTGAACCGACTCGATGAGGATGGCGATCCGATCGCGAAGCCGCTCAACTGGCCCGGGGAGAGCAACGCCCCCGTCATCTATATCCAGCCGGAGCCGAAATCAAAGGGGCGCGGCCGGCGCGACAATCCGGCGCCCGGCGTCGGCGACCGCTTGCTTGCCCGGCTTTCCCGCTCCCGCGACGGAACCTATGAAGCACGCATCATCCGCCATCTGCAAGCCGCGAGCGGTCCCCTGCTCGGCGTCTATACGAAAGTCGGCAAGGACGGCCGGGTGCAGCCGACGAACCGCAAGCTGAAGAAAGAACTGGTGATCCGCGCCGACAACGCAATGGGCGCGGAAACGGGCGAGGTGGTGCTCTGCGAGATGCTGCCGGGCCGGAGCCATGGTCTGCCGGAGGGGCGCGTAACCGAACGGCTGGGGCCGATGGGTGATGCTGCTTCAGTCAGCCTGATCGCCATCCATGCCCACGGCATCCCGTTCGAATTTAACGACGCCACCATCAAGGAGGCCCTGGCCGCAAAGCCCGTGAAGCTTGGCAAGCGGACCGATCTTCGCCGCATCCCGCTTGTCACCATCGATCCCGCCGATGCGCGCGATCATGACGATGCGGTCTATGCCGTGGCCGATGACGATCCGGCCAATGCGGGCGGCTGGCAGGTGATCGTCGCCATTGCCGATGTCGCCCATTATGTG
Organism: Alphaproteobacteria bacterium; assembly: GCA_006226265.1. Taxonomy (GTDB): domain Bacteria; phylum Pseudomonadota; class Alphaproteobacteria; order Sneathiellales; family Sneathiellaceae; genus Sneathiella. The sequence goes on from SBHH01000201.1 coordinate 6,546, forward strand.
ACCTATGGCTCCGCCCTCGACCGGGAGGCGCGCAAGCGCGGCAACAGTGTCTATTTCCCCGATCGGGTCGTGCCGATGCTGCCGCATGAATTGTCAGGCGATCTCTGTTCATTGCATGAGAAGGTGGACCGCCCGGTCATCGCCGTCAGAATGTGGTTCGATGCGGAGGGCAACAAGCTTCGCCATGAATTTATGCGCGCGCTGATGCATTCCGCCGTGAGCCTGACCTATGAGGAAGTCCAGGCCGCCATCGACGGCGCGCCGAACGAACGGACGGAGAGCCTGCTGGAGCCTGTCATCCGCCCGCTTTACGGCGCCTATGTCGCCCTTAAAAAAGCGCGGGCAAAGCGCGAACCCCTCGATCTCGACCTGCCGGAACGGCAAATCGAAATCGGCGAGGACGGCTTCATAAAGGCGGTCCACAAAAAGCAGCGCTTCGCCGCCCATATGCTGATCGAGGAGTTCATGATCCAGGCCAATGTCGCGGCCGCCCAGTCCCTTGTGAAAAAGCGCGTGCCCTGCATGTTCCGCGTGCACGAACCGCCCGCCGCCGACAAGATGCTCGGCCTGCATGAGACGCTGGCGGAGATGAATATCCGCCTTGCCAAAGGGCAGGTCGTGAAGACGGAGACCTTTAACCGCCTGCTCGCTCAGACCGATAACGAGATTGACCGCGAACTGGTCAGTTCCCTTATCCTCCGGAGCCAGTCGCAGGCCGTCTACAGCCCGGAAAACCTGCATCATTTTGGCCTTAACCTCAGCCAGTATGCGCATTTCACCTCCCCCATCCGGCGCTATGCCGACCTTCTGGTCCATCGCGGACTGATCAAGGCCTTTGGCCTCGGCGACGATGGGCTGGTGGAGGAACAGGCCCTGAACTTCAGCGAGATCGGCACCGAGATTTCGAATTTTGAGCGCCGCGCGATGGTCGCCGAGCGCGAAACCAATGACCGCTTCACCGCCGTCTTCCTCGCCAACAAGGTCGGGGAGATTTTCCAGGCGAAAGTGTCGGGCGTCACGCGCGCCGGCCTTTTTCTTACGTTCGACGAGACAGGCGCAGACGCCCTCGTCCCGATTTCGACCATCGGCAACGACTATTTCGACTTCGATGCGGATCGCCATACCCTGAAGGGGAGGCAGAGCGGCGAAACCTACCGGCTGGCTGACCGGCTGCCCGTGCGACTTCGGGAGGTAGATATAGTCACCGGCAGCATGATTGCGGAAATCGCCGAGGGCGGGAAGCGCGCCGCGCGGCGTCCCGCCCCTTCCCGCCGGAAAAAGCCTCTGGCCGGAAAAGGCCCCGGCGCGTCCAGGGCGAAGAAAAAGAAAAAGACCCTGCCCAAAGCGAAAAAACGCGCCCGTGCAAAGGTCCGTAAGGACTGAACTCTGCGGCACAGTGTCGCAAAGCCCTTTTCCTCATATTCTCCCACCCCACTTGATGCTATGGTTCACGGGATAAAGGAGAATTCTGGTGACGATAATTATGACCCCCGCGCAAGAAGACAGACCCGTTGGACAGGCCATGCTGCATGGCTTCCGCCAGCGCTGCCCTGCCTGCGGCACCGGCAAGCTGTATAAAAGCTATGTCAAGGTAAACCATACTTGCGATAAATGCGGGCTGGAGCTTCATTATCAGCGGGCCGACGATGCGCCGCCCTATTTCACCATGCTGATCGTCCTGCATTTCGTGCTGTCGGGTCTGCTTGCAACGGAACAGGCCTACAGTCCGGCGACCTGGATCCAACTGACCATCTGGATGCCGGTCGCGGTCGTTTCCGCGCTCTGGCTGTTACCCCGGGTCAAGGGCGCGCTGATCGGGATTCAATGGGCTCGCCGCATGCACGGCTTCGGCGGCGATTTCTCCTGACATCCCTGCTCTCTCCGGGGTTGCCCGGCCGCAACAGGCAGCGATAATTTCACTGGGTGAGACTGGACTTTCCCAATCCGGAGAGGCATAGTCAGTCAAAAAGTGGAATAATCTCATCATGACAGACAACAAGAAAAGAGCCGTCGCCGAAGATCGTACCGACGGCAGCCGTGCCCCGCGCCCCAAAGACGCCGCGACCCTCATCCTTTACCGTCAGGGCGGCAACAAAACCGAAATTCTCATGGGTGAGCGGAGCGGACGGCACAGTTTCATGCCCAATACCTATGTTTTTCCGGGCGGCCGCGTCGATGCTGCCGACAGCCGGGTCCTGGCCGCGAAGGACTTGCGTGAGGATGTGCTGACCCGGCTCTGCCGGGGGGGCTGCAGCCCGGCCCGCGCTCGCGCGCTCGCCATTGCAGCAATCCGCGAGACCTTCGAGGAGACCGGCCTGCGCATCGCCGCGCAGCATCCTTCCCCCAAAAAATCCCGCCTGCAGGTCTGGAACGACTTCGGCACGGCGCTGGACGGCCCGGACCTGTCGAAGCTCGACTATATCGCCCGTGCGGTCACGCCGCCCGCCCGCAAGAAGCGCTTCAACACCCGCTTCTTCGTTGCCGATGCTGATCATCTGGAAGGCGAGATCAAGGGATCGGGTGAGCTTCTGGACCTTAAATGGGTCACCATTGACGAGGCGCTGGAACTCAATATCCCGAAAATCACTGAAATGGTGCTCGGCCATGCCGGAAACTTCCTCAAATCCCGCCCCGGCGCAGACGCGTCGCGCCCGGTGCCGATGTTCCAGATGCGCTATGGCAAACGCATCTTCGCGGAAGAATGACGCGGGCCCTCCCCCCATACCGGCCGGTCACGCCCCGGCCCGCCGCCAGCCTTGTCATCTATGAAAAGCGCGGGGACAACGTCTATGTGCTGATGGGCCGGCGGGCGAAAGCACACCGCTTCCTGCCGAACGTCTATGTCTTTCCAGGCGGGCGCGTCGACACTGCGGATGCGCGGACGCCGGTCCTCGCCCCGCTTCATCCGGAGGTGGCAAACAGGTTATCGCGCCCTGCCGGCATGGCGGAGGCGATTGCCACCGCCGCCGTGCGCGAGACTTTCGAGGAAACCGGCCTTGTCATCGGCGCGCTTGACGGCGGCGTGCTCAGGCCCGACCTTTCACAACTCGACTATCTGGCGCGGGCCATCACCCCGCCGATGAGCCCGATCCGCTTCAATACCCGGTTCCTGACCGTCGATGTCCGGCATGTGGAGGGCGAACTCAGGGGCTCGGGCGAACTGATCGATCTCAAATGGGTCACGCTCGGCGAAGCCATGACCATGCCGCTTGTCGATGTGACCGAGTTCATCATCGGCGAGATTGACCGTCATCTCACTGACCCCGAGACACGGCGTACCGATATTCCATTGTTCCGCTATGTTCGGGGAAAGGCCCGTATCCGCGGCGGCGGGCATGGCTGAAAACGGGGACCGGCGCGACGACCGTCGCGCCCTGATCGCGGTTATCGCCGCCGCGACGGCTATGGCCGTCTCTCTCAGCCTGTCGTTGCCGCTGGTTTCCCTCTCCATGGCAAAACGCGGGTTCGGCGGCGATATCATCGGCCTCATGGGGGCCTTGCCCGCGCTGTCCTTTCTGATTACCTCACCACTTGTCCCGGGAATTGCAAACCGCGTCGGCGCGATGCGCATGCTCTGGGCGGCCCTGCTCCTCTCTGCCTTTTCCATCTGGTCGCTCGCGATATCGGACAATATCTATTTCTGGTTCTTGCTGCGCCTGCTGATCGGACTTTCCATGGCCACCCTGTTCCAGATCAGCGAGACCTGGATCAACAAGATCGCGCGGGAGGAAACGCGCGGGCGCACCATCGCTTTCTATGTCGCGGCGACAACCTTCGGCTTTGCTTTCGGCCCCATCCTGATCAATCTCATCGGTGCGGAAGGCGTCCACCCCTTCCTCATTTCCGGCGCCATCGTTCTCTCCGCCGGGGTTGCCTTCATCGACGTGGGGCACCGCCTGCCCAGCCTTGACGGGCGCGGGACCCATTCGATATTAAGCTTTGTGAAAGCCGCCCCCATGATCAGCGCCGCGGTCGTCCTCGTCGCCTTCTTCGACGGCTCGATCCTGACCCTGTTGCCGGTCTATGGCCTCAGGAACGGCCTCGCGCAGGAAATTGCCGTGCTGATGACCACCGCAGTTCTGGCAGGCAACATCCTTCTGCAGATGCCGATCGGCTGGCTGGCCGACCGTTTCAACCGCGGCAACCTGATTCTCGGCTGCGGTGTGATCGGCGTCGCCGGCGCCATCCTCCTTCCCTTCGCCATGAGCCATCCGCCGTTCCTCTGGCCGATGCTGATTATCTGGGGCGGAGCGGTTGTCGGCACCTATACCCTTGCCCTCGTCATCATGGGGCAGGAGTTCAAGGGTGCGGATCTGGTCACCGCAACGGCGGCTATCGGCGTTCTCTGGGGCTTTGGCAGCCTGACCGGGCCGGTCCTCGCGGGCACCGCGATGGAAATTGTGAAGCCCCATGGCATGCCTGCCGTTTTCGCAACCGCCTGTCTTGTTTTCGTAGGGATTGCGCTCTTTCGGCGGCGGCAGGCCTGAGCAACCCGAAAAAAATCGCTTTTTGCAACCATACCCTTGACTTGCCCGATTAAATCCGTATTTTCCGGGCTTCGAATATTTTTCCTCCGCGAGGGCGCGGGGGCAGACTGGAGTTCGGGAAATGGCTAAGCCGACCACATTGAAAATCAAGCTGGTGAGCACCGCTGACACCGGGTTTTATTACGTCACCAAGAAAAATCCGCGGACGCAGACGGAAAAGATGGTCATGCGCAAATATGATCCCGTTGCCCGCAAGCATGTCGATTTCAAGGAAGCGAAGATCAAATAATCCGCTTTTCCTTAAAATGAAATGACAAAGGCCGCAAATCCATGCGGCCTTTTTTGTTGTCTTTTTGCGGGATATCTCAGCGAACGGCGAGACTGGGAGAGCGTTCCGCAACCGCAGGTCCGGCAGGGGTCACCACCACCCGGTTGCGCCCGTCGCGCTTTGCCGAATAGAGGGCCTCATCCGCGCGTTTCAGAAGCGTGTCGGAATTTTCCTGCTCCCGCGAGACAGTCACCCCGATGGAACATGTCAGATCAAGCTCCACTCCTGTACGCGGATCCACGAAGACCTTTTCCGCAATCTGACGGCGCAGACGCTCGGCCACCGTCGAGGCAACGGCAAGATCGGTATCGGGCATGACCACAACAAATTCCTCACCGCCGTAGCGGCAGGCGAGGTCAATGCCGCGCACGCTCATCCCGATGCGGGCGGCAAAATCCCTGATGACATTGTCGCCAACGTCATGGCCGTGGGTATCGTTTACATTCTTGAAATAGTCGATATCCATGATGAAAACGGAAACAGGCTTGTAGTCCATCTTCGCGCGCTGCAGCAGGGCCTCGAGATGATTGCCCATATAGCGGCGGTTATAGAGCCCGGTCAGGCTGTCGGTGACGGCCAGCTCCATGCTGCGGTGATAGTTGTAGCGAAGCCGGTCCTGATACTGCTTGCGGAGGATCTGGGTCCGGGTCCGGACGATCAACTCGTTCGTATCGATCGGCCGCATGACATAGTCATTTATGCCGATCTCAAGACCTTTCAGCAGTTTGTCCTTGTCGCCCTCATCCACCAGGGTGAGAATGGGAAGCTGGCGCGTTTCCTCGAAAGTGCGAATTTTGGAACAGAGCCGCAAGGGATCGAAATTGGCCGCATCCAGGCTGACGATGGCGAGGTCGAAATCGCCGCTCCGTAGCATCTTGAGCGCCTCCTCCATATCCGCTTCCATCGTCACATCGTAGGTCGCGGCGTACACTTCGGTGATCTGGCGGACGGAAAACTGGTTTTCATCAATGACAAGGATACGCGCCCGCTGAATCGCCTCGTCTTTCCGGTCCGACATATTGATCACGCCCAGTTCGGAACTGGTTTCTTCACGGAGGCGGAATTCATCCATCATCATCTTGAGACGAAGAAGCGATTTTACCCGCGCAAACAGTGCCGTATCATCCACCGGCTTGGTCAAAAAATCATCGGCACCGGCTTCCAGCCCCTGCACCCGGTCGGCGGTCTCGCTCAAGGCCGTGACCATGACAACGGGGATATGCGCGGTTTCGGGATCTTGCTTCAGGCGACGGCATACCTCAAACCCGTCCATCTGCGGCATCATCACATCCAGCAGAATGAGGTCGGGCAAAGATTCGGAAGCAATTTGTAGCGCGTCCGGCCCGTTATAGGCCGTCAGCACGTCGTAATATTCGACGGAAAGCTTGGCTTCCAGAATCTTGACGTTCGGTATAACGTCGTCGACAACAAGGATGCGTGCAGACATTCGTTATTCCAGAAATTCTTTAACAGTGTTCAGGAAATTTTCGACGGAAATCGGTTTTGCGACATAAGCCTCGCACCCCCCTTCCCGGATCTTTTCCTCATCCCCCTTCATTGCGAACGCGGTTACTGCGACCACGGGAATAGATTTAAGCGTCTCGTCTTCCTTGATCCATTTCGTGACCTCAAGTCCGGAAACCTCGGGAAGCTGGATATCCATCAGGATGAGGTCGGGCATATGCTCGCGCGCCAGACTGAGTGCCTCCATGCCATCCTTGGTCTGTATGGTGTTGTAGCCATGGGCATCCAACAGATCATGGAACAATTTCATATTTAGGTCATTGTCTTCGACAATCAATACGGTTTTCATCGTCAAACTGTCCGTTCCCGAGCGGGCCCGGTCCCCCTGCTCCGCTCAATTAAAAAAAGCTCTTCTGCCTGACGGGAAGATGCATTTGAACCTGCACCCTGCTCCCCAAAATTCCGGCACAAGACTACTATCATTCCCCACTAAACAGAAATATGTTTAATTTTCTCTTACGCTATGTATTTTTTAGAAATAAAATCAGGCATGAATCTGGAACAATCGGAAATATTGGCGCTGAAGGCCCTCACCTATATCGCAGGGGACGAAAAGGCGCTGTCCTGGCTGATGGCGGAAACGGGCCTGGGACCTGCGGATTTGCTGCGTCAGGCGGAAAATCCGGAGACCCTTGCCGGGGTCCTGGACTTTCTGCTCGGTCACGAGAATATCCTGATTGATTTCTGCAACGCCGAGGGCATGGACAGCAGCCAGCCCGCGCGGGCGCGCCGTTATCTGCCGGGTGCACCGGATGAGGAATTTTATTAATGTTTACCGGTATTCACGAAGAAGTTCAGCCGCAGCTCGCGGCACTTTCGATCGATCCTGCGCGCCCGCTCATCATCACGGATGCCGACGAGGTTCTGTTCAATTTCATGGTCGGTCTCGAATCGTTTCTGCATTCCCGAGCGCTTTATTTCGACTGGAGTTCCTTCCGCCTGACCGGGAATATTCGATATCGCAACAATGATACACCTGCGGAACAGGCGGTGGTGGGTCAGCTTCTTTCCGATTTTTTCCGTGAAAAAGCCACCGATCTGCCGGTAGTGGACGGGGCGGCAACGGCACTTCATAACCTGAGCCGCCACGCGCAGGTGGTCGTACTCAGCAATATCCCCCCGAAATATGCCGAGAACCGGCGAATCAGCCTTCAGGCGGCCGGCATGAACTTCCCGCTGGTCGCCAATGTGGGCAGCAAGGGCGAAGTGGTCCGCCATTTGACCCGGGACCTTGAAGCCTCCGCTTATTTTATCGACGACATTCCGCATAACCACAGCTCGGTCAACGAGCATGCTGCACATGTCCACCGGCTTCACTATATTGCCGACGAACGGCTTTCCGACCTGCTCGGTCCAGCCGAACACAGCCATGTCCGGCTCTATAACTGGCCGGAGATCGAGGCGCATATTCTCCGCCATATCGAGACCGGTGAATTCTAGAGAGAAGGAGGCGGACGACTGATCCCGACATGCAGGCTCTTTGCCGCCACTGCCTGACCCTTTTTGATGCGACCGCTGCAACCGAGGCACACCGCTGCCCTAAGTGCCGTTCGCCCCGCGTTCTCAGGCATGATGAATTGTTCAGCCTGTCTCTCGCCCATGTCGATTGCGACGCCTTTTACGCGGCAGTCGAAAAGCGGGACGATCCGTCACTGGCCGACAAACCGCTTATCATTTCCCATGACAGCGCGCGCAGCGTCGTTTCCACCTGCTGTTATATCGCGCGCATGTCAGGGGTGCGATCCGCCATGCCGCTGTTCAAGGCGAAACGCCTCTGTCCGCAAGCCGTGATCCTTCCGCCCGACATGATGAAATACCGCGCCGCCAGCAAGGAAATCCACAAGCTCTTTCAGAAACTTACGCCGGATATAGAACCGCTTTCGCTGGACGAAGCCTTTCTAGACCTTGCGGGCACGGACCGGCTGCATCATCGTAATCCAGCCCAGTCCATGGCCTGGCTCGCGCGGGAGATCCAGAAGGAGACAGGCATCACCGTTTCGGTCGGCCTCAGCTATAACAAATATCTCGCGAAGCTCGCCTCCGACCTCGACAAGCCGAACGGTTTCGCGGTTATCGGCCGGGCGGAGGCCACCTCCTTCCTCGCCCCCCGGCCCGTGAGCGATATCTGGGGCGTCGGCAAGGCGCTCTATAAGAAGCTGGTGTCGGACGGAATCACCACCATCGGTCAGCTCCAGCACCGGGAGGAAGCGGATCTCGTCCGCCGCTATGGCGTCATGGGAAGCCGTCTCTACAATCTCTCTCGCGGGCAGGACAGCCGGAAAGTAACCGCCAATCAGGAAACCAAAAGCATTTCCGCCGAAACGACCTTTCTCACCGATATCGGTGATCTGGACATACTGCTCGCGAGGCTCTGGCCGCTTTGCGAGAAAGTCTCGAAACGGCTGAAAACAACGGAGATGGCGGGCAAGACCATCACGCTCAAACTCAAGACCGGAAATTTCCAGACCATCACCCGCAGCCATAGTCTGGGCCAGCCGACCCAATTAGCGGAAACGCTTTACCGATGCGTGAAGCCGATGCTGGAAAAGGCGGCGGAGGGGAAAAACTTTCGCCTGATCGGTGTCGGGGTCAGCAGTTTCGGTAAACTTGCGGATGCGGACCGCCCCACCCTTCTCTCCTCCGGCGACGACAGAAGCAAGCAGGTGGAAACGGCGGTTGACCGGCTTCGGGCAAAATTCGGCGACAGGGTGATCGGTAAGGGCCGCGGCCTTGCACCGCGGAAATAACGCCCGCCTCAGACCGGCTTTTTGCACATGGTCCTGATATTGGCCCAGTCATCGGGCGACATCGCCGGGCCGCCCTCATGGCCCGCCTTGGTCAGGGTCTCGATCCGCTCCGCCATGCCGGGATGGCTCTGCAGAAAGGAGGGGCCGAAGCCCTTGCCCTCGTTCTGTCCTTCCAGTTTCCTGAAAAGAGGGATCATCGGCGCAATATTATAGCCCGCCTTCTTCATCAGCGCGACAGCGGTTTTATCGGCCTCCCGTTCGAAATCCCGGCTGTAGGAAGAGGAAATCATCATCTGGCCAAAGCCCGCGATGAAAGTTCCGCCGCTGATATCGCCAAGCAGCAGGCTCAACCCCGCCGCGACCCCGGCATTGGAGATCATGAGCCGCATTGGATGGCGGTGCTCCGCATGTCCCATTTCATGGGCGAGGACAGCGGCAAATCCATTCGGGCTGTCCGCCATATCGAGAAGACCCGACAAGATGATCAGTCGTCCGCCGGGCAGGGTGAACGCATTGGCCATCTTCGATCGGATTACGGTAATCGAGGTGATAGGGGAACCATCCTTAAATCCGTCACCCAGATGCTCTACAAGCGCGTCAATTTCCTTCATCGCAGCCGGATTGGCGCAGACCGCATCTTGCTGCTTCAATTTCCCCCGTCTGGCGAAACTGCCGATGATAATGTCTTCCGCCTTTGCGCCAAGCTCCTCGCGCGTGCTGTCGGGAATGATCCTTGCGACCGCACTGACCAGCATTGGCAGGACAAAGAAATAGATGAGAAGCACCGAGGCTGCCGCCCCACCGATCCAGAAAAAATAGGGCTTCCACCATCCGGATGGCGCGGCGCGGCGGGCCTCAAGCCGGGGGCAATATGCCTTTACCTCGGCAACGAAGACCGGATCGGTGAGCTCGATCCGAAGCGGATCATCCGGTGCGACCGAGAGAAGGAGATTGGCGCTCCGCCGGTTCTTGTTTTCATTCCGAAGATCATCGCACCATCCATCCCGGACGAGCACGCAGTCCGGAGACTCAATCCGGAAACGGTCCTCATCCAGGATCAGGGCAATGTCCCGCGCCTTAGCCGATTTTCCATCGAACAGCCGCCCGGCCCCTCTCATCTTCTAGAAGGCCCCCACATCCAGCGCATCGGCAAAGCCTTCGCCATATTTCGGCATATCGACCGAAGCGGAGGCGGTTTCCTCGAATACCCCGAAGTCATGGATATGCAGCGTCCGGCAGATGACTTTCAGAAGCGGCGCCATCAGGAACATCGTCTTCAGGATATCGACCCCGACATAGGCGAAGAAAAAGAAGAAAGCCATCAGAAAGAAAGCGGCATGCGATCCCATAAAAACGATGGCGCCGTAAATGACGGCAAACCCGATGAAACCGATAAAGCCGACAGCGAACATAATCACCATGATCAGAAGGACGGACCGGCCCGTCAGATACGAGGTAAACCAGGCCCTGCCGAAGCATGTATGGCGGACAAGATAGCGGAATTCCCAGACCCGTGCGAAGAAGGCGAACAGGAAATAAAAAAAGAACATGATTCCGGCCGCCGTAAAAATTATGGGCGCGTCGTCCTTGAACTTCTCCTCATTCAGGCTCGGCCTGCCGCCCGCGCCGAACGAAAGTTCACTGTGATAGAGATAGAAGATAAGGACAACCGCAACGACCTGCCAGCCGAGGATGAGCGGCCAGTAAATCCTGTAAAGCCCCTTCACCGTGCCTTTATAGGTAAAGGCCCCATTTCCGAACCGGCTGTTATTGAGCTGGTAGTTCAGGCGGAAGGCTTGTAGCGCCGGGTAGGCCCAGCCAAGCGTGGCAACACAGAGCAGTGAAAGCAGGACAACCTTCCAGGCATAGGTGAAAGCACTGCCCGTCAGGTAAAAGCGGATACCCCGCCAGGCGGTGCGCGACAGACGGTAACGCCAGAGCCGGTAACGGGCGAACTGCCAGAAACCATAGAGCAGGGTAATATAGAGAAACTGGTTGAAAACAATCCAGCCCGGCCCCAGAAAATCGAGAACTCTTGCGCCGATGCTGAAAGCGATCGAGGTCGGCAAGAGAATTGCGATGGCCAGCAGGAAGCCGAGAAACAGCTCCTTCCCCGTTCCCATATAATCAAGCCGGTCGCCGCCGATCTCGACACCTTGCCAGAAAAGCCGCCGCAAATGCGTCTTCGCCCAGAAACGGTAGATGCCGAAAGTAAGAAGGGTCAGGAACTTGTTCTTGACCAGCAGGAGGAAAAGCTGCCGTTTCGAAATATCGAAGGAGACGAGGGCCTCTCCGGGAGCCGTTCTGTCAACCGCCCGCCCTGACGCCCCCACCACGGGAACGGAACCTGTGCTATCGTCCTGCATGTTGCCCCCTCATGGTTTCAAGGCGCCGCTCCCGCTCAGGAGCATTTGTCTGCCTTGTATATCTTCAGGCTGGTGACTTTTCCTTTCAACGAAAAATCCTGATATTTGAGGTAAAGGTCCGACGCAATGCCGTTTTTGAACATCTTCATGCCGACCTCGTAATCCGGTTCTGTCTGCTGCTGGCTGAGATCAAAAAAGGAAATCTGCAAAGGCCAGTAGTCCATGCCCTTCAATTTTGAAAGAGCGGGATTATCCTCCTCCAGTTTCTTTTCTTTGCCGATCACGGCAAGTGTATCCGAAAGGCCGTCGGTGCCGTTACCGTCAAACACCTTGGCCGAGAGCAAATGTTTATGCGCTTCCGCTGCACGGATCAGCGCCTTTGTGTGGCTGCCCGGAAAAATCACATCTGCGGGCATCTCCATGCTCTCCCCGTCGGGTTCGGCAAAGGTGACAATCGCCTTGGCCTTCTCGCGTTTCGCGACACCTCGGTATTTCTCGACCATCCGACCGTTAATGCTGTTCGACATATCGAAGCGCATGGATTTCCCGTCCGCATCCTCATAAGTCGATTGCAGATAGTCGGAAATGACGGTTCCGCCCTCGGAATTGACAATTTCCAGCACCATACGCTGATTGACGATCAGGCCGTCGCAATGCTGTTCGACCTTCAGAACGATCCGGCCACGCACGGATTCGATGCCGCCGCCGTCATGGATATCGTCCTGTTTTAAATCATAAACCGCCTGATGCGAGGCAAGTTGAACAGGCGCCGCTTCGGGTAATCCCGCGCAGGCTGTCAGGGTCATCAAAAGCGCGGCCGGCGTTACAATCAGTCTTACGAACTTCAACATAAATCCCGTCTCTTTTTCCTTCGGCATCCGGCGGAACAAGGCCGCCGCCCGCTGCCTCTCCCCCCGGATAAAGGGGCAGCATTTTCTATCATAAGGGAAAAATCTTCCCGATAACAGTACTTATGATGTCCATCCACATATGCCAGGGATAAATTTAACATATTGTTTTTTAAGTGATTTTTATTCCATTTTTCCTGGCATGAAAATTGCTTTTTGATCAGCAGGAAAATCCGCCGTGCCCGCTTTCAAAAGGAATAGAGTCCGGCCGGATGAGAGAGGAGTAGTTTAATATGTCTGGATCAATGACGATGTCTGCGGCACCCGAGAGCGCTGCCCCGATGGCTTTCGACGATGTGAGTTTCCATCTCGAAGATCTCGCCGGCAAGCTGCGTGTCAGCATGCAAAAGCAGACCAATGCAAAACATTGGGAACTGATGAACCGGGTGATTGCCTATGCCGCCAGCGCAGAGCAGCATATCAGTGAGCAGCAGGCCCGCATCCGCGAACTTGAAGCCCTGTCCTCGACCGACGAGCTCACCGGCCTGGCCAACCGCCGTGGCCTTGCGGATTTTATGCACCGTCTCCTGTCGGTCGCGCGGCGGCATAACGAACAGGGGATTCTTGCTTTCCTCGATCTCAACAATTTCAAGGAAATCAACGATCTCTATGGCCATGACGTCGGCGATCTCGCGCTCAAGCATTTTGCGACCACCATTCGCGAGAACCTTCGGGAATCCGATTTCGTGGCCCGTCTTGGCGGCGACGAATTTGTCTTCGTCCTGACCCGCACTAACGAAGTCAACGGAGAAAAGCGCGCCCGTGCGATCCAGGCCCTCATCAGCAAGACGTATATTTCTGCCCGCGGCCAGAAGCTTCCGCTTCAGGCCAGCATGGGGGTCATCGCCTTTGACGGGGATAGCAGCTACAGAGACCTGATGCGCGACGCGGATGTTGCTATGTACAAGGAAAAGAAGGCCTGCAAGGCGCGCGACGCGGCCATGAAGGCGGAAGCCGACTAGAGAAAGTTTTTTACCGGGGCACAGAAAATCTCGATCGGCGCGCTCACGCCGCGCAGTTCGTGAAATCCGCAGGATGTGAGATGCG
>SBHH01000209.1 GCA_006226265.1 Alphaproteobacteria bacterium
CCAACCTGGAGGCAAGATAGATGATATGACTATCGAAATCCGCTTCATCGACCGTGAGGCTGATATTCTTTTCCATCAGCGTCGGGTCATTGAGCGCCATGGCCGTGAAATCGACCGGGTTATTGACGCCCGCAAACGGGATCAGTTCTTTCAGCTTCTTTTGCGTCGCGGCGGGAAGCGGCGTGACCTCCAGCCCGTATTTGACCGAGGCATCGGCCATCTGCACGCCGACGCCACCCGAAATGGTCTGCAAATCGACCTTGTTGCCGCGCGGGAATTTCCCGAACTGGCAGCCATAGGCGACATCGACCAGTTCCTCCGTCGTGTCGGCCCGATAAACGCCATATTGCTTGAACAGGGCGTCATAGACCGCATCCGCGCCCGCAAGCGATGCGGTATGGGAGGCCGCCGCGATGGCACCGACATCGGTTTTGCCGACTTTCATGAAAATAACCGGCTTCTTCGCATCGCGCGCCATTTCAAGCGCCTGACAGATCCGGTCGCGGTTTTTCATCCCCTCCGCATAGGCGAGGATGACTTTCACATCCGGCGCCTGCGCGTAATACTCGATGACCTCCGCAACATCGACATCGGATTCATTGCCCGTCGTCACCCAGTAGTTGGAGCCGACGCCGCGCAACTGCGAGACCATGAAGACATGCGCGCCATAGGCGCCGCTCTGGCTGACGATGCCGATCGGCCCCGACGGGACTTTCAGCATGCCGGGCGCGTTGGTGAAGGTGCCGTACCAGGCAGCATCAACATTGAAGACGCCAAGGCAGTTGGGACCAATGATCCGCATCCCGCTTTCGCGCGCAATGCCGGAGATTTCAAGCTGTGCCTTCGCACCCGACGCGTCCAGTTCCGCAAAGCCGGAGGTAAACATGACCGCCGACTTCACCCCGCGATCGACGCAGTCTTTCAGCGCCTGCACGGCGATTTTCGCGGGCACCGCAATCACCGCGCAATCGATCCCCTGGGGCACATCCTGCATGCTGGCATAGGCGGGCAAATCCTGAATTGTCTCGTAATTCGGATTGACCGGATAAATATCTCCCTTGTAGCCCAGCGTCTTCATCGAATTGATCGGCCGCCCGCCGATACGCGATGCCGTATTGGACGCCCCGATGATGGCAACGGAATTGGGCCGCAGCATCGGCTCAAGTGGGTGGGTCATGGATTCTTTCCTTCTTATCCCGTTATCGTTTATTTCTTTATGTCAGGATTTTCGCAAGTTCGCTAGGCACTTTCACCGGCAGGGCCAGTAATTGTTGGCCATATGTTTTTGCCAGGTTGTCGAGATGGAGCGTCGATGTCCCGCCGCCGCCTAAGCATTCGGTCAGGAGAAAATTGACCGCCTTCATGCCCGGAAGATCAAAGCGATAGACATCCCCCTCGACCACATGGCCGAAATAATTCTTTACAGCGGCCTCGGTTGCGCTTCGCTTGATCCAGGGAAGGTAATCGTCCTTGCGGGCGATGACGCCGACATTGGCGTTGTTGCCCTTATCGCCGCTTCGCGCAGCCGCAAGCCGGATCAGCGGTACTTCGACAAGATCGTCATCGGCAACGGGATCGTCTGCAGCGGCATGTTTCGCCGTCGGAAATTCGGAATATTGCGACGGAACCGGCATCGTGAAACCGATATCCCTCTCCGCCACCGTCACCACCGGCTTGATCCGGGCCTTGTCGATCTGGAAAGGGAACTGTGCCACCACCGGAGTGATCTTGGGCCGCCCCGCTGCGCCAGCGGAGCAACGCCCCGTCGTCATGGAAAGACCGACGCCGGTCGTTTCTTTCGAGAAGAGCTCCAACGCCGCGCGTTCATCATGGCGGACATCGATCTGCACCATAATCTCGCGCGAGTGCATCGCCACCTCCCGTGCATTTCCGCCCCAGAGGGTTTCCGCACCCACTACATGGATGGCCGTATCGCGGTAATCGCCGAGGTTCCGTTCAACAAAGAGACGCCGGGTCCGCTTGAGAAGTGCTTCGGCAAAGGCGCGGGCTTTCTCCACCGCATCGAAGCCCGTGATCACGGTCGCGGCGGTGGCGCGATAGCCATCCTTGTAAGTGCCGGAAACCTTGTATGTCGCGGTTGGCGCGCGACCTTTAACGCCCGAAATTTCCAGCCAGTCCTTCTTCGTTTCGTTTAGCGTTGCGCCCGAAAAATCGCAAATGACATCCGGCATGATATAGGCCGTCGGATCGCCGATTTCATAGAGGATCTGCTCCCCGACAGAGAGACGGGAAACCACTCCGCCGGTTCCTTCGGGCTTGGTAATTGCAAAACTGCCATCCGCGCGACAGACAGCGATGGGATAGCCCATATTGTCCCAGCCATCGACAGTATCGCGCCAGTCGGTGAAATTGCCGCCCGTCGCCTGCGCCCCGCATTCCAGGATATGTCCGGCGAGCGTGCCGGCGGCGAGCCGGTCATAATCATCAACGCCCCAGCCGAACTCATGAATGAGCGGCCCCAGGGTCACGGCACTGTCGACGCAGCGCCCGGTGATCACCACATCCGCCCCGGCATCAAGGGCCGCGGCAATGGGAAAGGCGCCAAGATAGGCGTTTGCACTGATCATCCCCTCCGGCATTTGCATTCCGGAGAACATATCGCTTACTCCTTCCGCTTTTAGGGTCGCGAGATCATCGCTGAGGTTATCCCCCTCGACCGTACCGATCTTGAGGCTGACGCCCGCTTCCTCCGCCACTTTGGCAAGGGCGGCGGCACAAGCCCCGACATTCACGCCGCCCGCATTTGCCACCACGCGAATGCCGCGCGCCTTGATCTCATGAATCAGTGGCTTCATGACCAGGTCGATGAAATCGCGGGCATAACCGGCATCGGGCGTCTTTTCCTTCGCCCGCACCAGAATGGACATGGTCACCTCGGCGAGATAATCGAAGACGAGATAATCGAGATTGCCCTGCAGGACGAGCTGGCGCGGGGCCTCCTGTGAATCGCCCCAATACCCCGAGGCGCCGCCGATCCGGATGGTTTTTGAGCTGCTCATTTCCGCTCCCCCTCTGCAGCGACCTGCCAGGCGGGCTTGCGTTTTTCGGCAAAGGCGGATTGCCCTTCCTTCCCCTCAATGCCCCGGTTAAGTTCGGAGAATTTCGCCGCTGAGAAAGCGACCATGTCTTCCTGCGGCAGGCTGCCTACTTTCAGCATGATCGCCTTGGTCGCCGCATTGGCCTTCGGGCCGCATCGCATGACGCTCGCGACCACCTCTTCCAGCTTCGCATCGATCTCGGCATCGGGGGCCATATATTGCGCGATGCCATAATCGAAAGCTTTCTGGCCACCGAACCGCTCCCCTGTAAGAGCAAGCTGCCGCGCCCGCGTAAGGCCGATCCGCTTCACGACAAAGGGCGCGATCTGGGCAGGCGCAACACCGAGTGTTGTTTCCGGCATCCCCATGCGCGCATCTTCCGCAACGATAGTGATATCTGCCATGCAGGCATAGCCCATACCGCCGCCGAAAGCCGAGCCTTCCACCACGGCGATGGTCGTCTGCGGCAGATTTTCAAAGTTCAGAAAGGCGAGACCTGCGGCTTTGTTCCGCTCCAGGATCGGGTCCTCCCCCGCCTTCACCTCTTCTTCTGCCATGTTGCGGCGTTCCTTGATGTCGCCGCCCGCGCAGAAATGCCCACCAGCGCCCCGAAGGACGACAAGACGGATATCGTCCGCCGATTTTTCCAGCCAGCCGACGACCGCTGCAAATTCTTCGCCCATCTTGCTGTTGATGGCGTTGCGCTGATCGGGCCGGTTAAAAGTGAGATTGAGACGCGGCCCTTCGACCGTCAGCAACAGATGTTCACATTCGGGTAAGTCATGCATCGTTTTTCTTTCTTTTTATAACGCAACCGTTCCGGTTCTTATTTCCCTGTCAGATATTTCCGGAACATATCCTTGAACTGGTTTATCTCCACATTGCTCTTGTCGATGCCGCCCGCGATCATTTTGGTAAGGGCGAGCCCCCGCAAGGTAATCAGCAAAATCGAGCGCCAGGAGACGATTTCTTCACTGTTTC
>SBHH01000082.1 GCA_006226265.1 Alphaproteobacteria bacterium
GTCCAGACTTCTGAAATGAACTTCCGCATATTTGGCGGCATACGCAAAGGGCGCAATCCAAAGGAAGACAATAAGGACTGAAAATAGGACCAGATGGTCAAGACCATCAGGAATGCACTTTTTTATCCGCATATTTGGTCTGCCGGTTGCTGTGATCGGAAAGAATCATCCGGGCAATCTTCTCGTCTTCAGCAATCTGGGCAGTCAGCTGCTCGATCCCGGCGAATTTCATCTCAGGACGAATAAAATCAACGAAGGCAACGCGAAGCTTCTGGCCATAGAGATCGCCTTCCCAGTCAAGCAGGTGAACCTCCAGCAGCACATCCTTCTTGTCGAATGTCGGCCTTTTACCAAAATTGGCAACGCCGTTTATCCAATCGACATGGGTCCCCTGATGCAACCCAACCCGGACCGCATAGACGCCAAGGCGTGGATGATGATAACCGACGAGTGGAATGTTTGCGGTCGGAAAGCCGATGGTTCGCCCTCGCTTGTCGCCGCCAATAACCTCACCCTCGACCTCCCACCAATGGCCGAGCAAACTGGCCGCCTTGTAGGGATCGCCCTGTTTCAGGCATTCGCGAATGGCGGTGGAAGAAAAGATGGTGGTATCTTCGCCGACTGGCTCAACCACCGTCAGGCCGAAGCCGTATTTTTTGGCAAGCTCCGCCAGGATCACAGTCGTTCCCTGTCGTTTGTGACCGAAAATGAAATCATAACCGACGACGACATGAGCAACCTTGTAACCATCCACCAACACATCCTGGACGAAGGCCTCTGCCGATTTCCGGGAGAATTCAAGATCAAATTTCAGTGCAACCATAACATCAATGCCGATCCATTTGAGATGGGCGGCCTTGGTTTCCAGCGTGGAAAGGCGGAAAGGTTCGGAATTCGGCGCGAAGAACTCGCGCGAGTGCGGCTCGAACGTCAGGACACCCGACGGCACGCCAAGCCGGTCGGCTTCCTTCTGCGCCTCGGCGATCACTGCCTGGTGGCCACGATGCACGCCGTCGAAATTACCGATGGCAAGGACCAGCCCCTGACATTCCTCCGGCACACTGTGATAGTCACGTAAAATACGCATCTTTCTCAAATTCCCCAAACTTCAATCTAGCCCCGTTTTGATACCATTAAAGTTGCCTCCCCATCCAGCACAACCGTTTCTCCGACGGTGCAGATACAATCAAACGTGACCCGTTTCTTGTTGATTTCGCGTAAAACCGCCTTAGCAACAACCGTATCACCGATGCAGACCGGCGCCTTGAAGTTCAGGCTCTGGTTCATGTAGATCGCACCAGGGCCCGGCAGCTTCGTCCCAAAAATGGTGGAGAGAAGGCTCGCCGACAGCATGCCGTGGGCGATCCGTTCCTTGAACATCGTCTGTTCGGCAAATTCGGCATTGAGATGCACCGGGTTCGTATCTCCGGAGACACCGGCATACATCAGAATGTCGGCTTCAGTGATGGTTTTTGCGAATAATTCGCTCATCCCGACTTCCAGATCCTCCAGAAAATATCCGTGCAATTCTTCAAATACAGACATAACGCCCCACTTCGTTTGATCAACATTGTGTTGAATATAAGGGTGAACCCCGTCCTCCGCCAACAAATCCGGTTGGAAGAGAGCAAGAATTCGCCCTTTGAAAATTCCTTGCGGAATGCGGTCTAAATTTTAACCATTTTTTTAGCTTCACGCCCTATCTTGACGGACATGGATTAACGAAAGTCCCCCAAAACGTTGTTAACATAGGTCGTAACCCGGCGAAATTTTAAGAGGATTGTTCTATGGCTGTCGATATGAATATGTCGATTCTGATCGTTGACGATTACAAAACCATGCTGCGCATTATCCGCAACCTTCTGAAGCAGCTTGGCTTCAACTCGGTTGATGAGGCTTCCGACGGTTCGGACGCTCTGGCAAAGATGCGGACAAAAAAATACGGCCTGGTTATTTCCGACTGGAACATGGAACCGATGACAGGCTATCAGCTTCTGAAGGAAGTTCGCGCGGACGACGGCCTGAAAGCGACCCCGTTCATCATGATCACAGCCGAATCCAAGACGGAAAATGTAGTCGCCGCCAAGCAGGCCGGCGTAAACAACTACATCGTGAAGCCGTTTAACGCCGCAACGCTGAAAACCAAAATTTCGTCGGTACTGGGTGATTTCTGATGCAGGAGAGCGAGGAAGTCCGCAAGCTCAAGCAGGAAGTTCTCGAGCTCCACAGGGATTGCCAGGATTTGGCGAAATTCATTGTGGCAGCCCGCAATGAGATTGCCGAGCTCAAACCAGCTGATCTGAAATACCAGCGCCTTCCTCGTGCCGGCAAGGAACTTGATGCGATTGTCGAGGCAACTGAAAACGCCACCAACCAGATCATGAGCGCGACGGAAACTATCATGTCCTCCCTTGTAACGGAAGCCGACGTGGTGAATAACGCCTGCATGCAGATTTTCGAAGCCTGTTCTTTCCAGGATATTACCGGACAGCGGATCAGCAAGGTGGTAAAAACCCTGAACTATATCGAAGAGAATCTCACACGCCTGACCCGCGCCTGGGGCCAGAAAGTTGAACAATATGCTCCGTCAACGGAAGGCATTGAAGAAGAGCAGGAAAATGATGAAAATGGCCTCCTGAACGGCCCGGCGCTTGCCGGCGAAGGGGTCGATCAGCAGTATATTGACAATATATTCGACGAGGAACAGGCCGAAAAGAAAGAAAAAACTGCTGAGGCTGCCGGGAAGAAGTCTTCCCAGTCGGACGCTCAGGACGCCATTGACGCCCTGTTCGACTGAGACTTACCAGTTCATCCTGCCAACTACGAAAGTTGGCGCAAAACCATACTGTTTCACAATCTTTTCAATTTGCGCACTTGAGGGCGCCTGCCCATTTTCAAGCCCCCATTCTTCCGCATGAATGCCGCCGCCAACCAGAACGCTGTCAATCCCGGCTTCATTTGCTCCCTTGATATCCGTCCGTATACTATCCCCGATCGCCAGAATATCTGAGGCATCGTTAAGGCCAAGGATCGCCATCGCGCGCCGGTAAGTCTCTGCAAGCGGTTTACCGAACAAGGCAACGCGCCCGCCCATTTCTTCATAAAGCGCCGCGATTGAACCCGCACAATAAATCATTTCCTCTCCCCGCATGACGGTGAGATCCGGGTTCGCGCAGAGCATCGGTAAGTCTTTTGAAAGGGCTTCAGACAAAAGCCTTCGATAATCCTCCGGCGTTTCCGTCGTATCATCGACAAGCCCGGTGCAGATCAGGAAATCCGCCGCAGCCACCTCCATGACTCGGCTGTAATCAAGACCGTCATCGAGGCCTTTATCGCGCGTCGCACCGATCTGGTAGAACTTACGGCCACGATTCCGGATTAAGTCATGATCCTGATTTTCTAGAACCGAACGGGTAATATCGCCGGAGGTGAGGATATAATCATAGTCTCCCCGTTTTACGCCCATATTCTCAAGATATTCGACAACATAGTCGTGCGTCCGTGGGGCATTGGAAACCAGAATGACCTTGCCGCCTTTTTTGCGAAATTTATGAAGGCAGTCGAGCGCGCCCGGATAAGGTTTCCGCCCGTTATGCACTACACCCCAGAGATCGACAATAAAGGCTTTATAATAACCCGCGACAGGTGCAAGGCCTTCAAGGATTTCAAATGACATGACTATTCCAGCACAAAAAAGATGCCTGTGTAATAAAGGGGCGCGAACAGCGCCGCAAGGGTTCAGTTGACAGATTGCGGTGGGCGCGGCACGCCGAAAAGATAGCCCTGACCGAAGCCGACCTCGACATCGAGAAGGCCAATCACCGTATCCTCATCCTCAATCATGCTGGCAATGAGTTCAATATCATCACGCAGAAGGGCTTGGCGTAAATCATCGGGATGAATATCCATCGGCAAGCCACTTCCGCCCGGCAACAGATCCGCCGCAGCCACCTTCAGGTAACGGACATTTTTCTTGCTGACGTCATGGAAATCAACATCAAGGCGGGTTACATGGTCAA
>SBHH01000368.1 GCA_006226265.1 Alphaproteobacteria bacterium
CTTGCGTCCGCCCGAACTTGTGACCGTCGATCTTGGCAATTTCCGCTCCGATCTTAAGGGACGACGGATCGCGGGCGAGGTGAAGGATGGCAGGCTTGTTCCTTATCCCGACCGGACGGAGATCGAGGAAGGCGCACTTGAGGGCCGCGAGCTTGAGCTTGTCTGGGTCGACAGCCCCATCGATGCCTTTTTCCTGCATATCCAAGGCTCCGGCGTGGTCGAGATGGATGACGGCACCAGTGTTCGCGTGGGCTATGCCGCGCAAAACGGCCATCCCTATTACGCCATCGGCCGCAGCCTGATCAAATCGGGGGAAATCGCGGCTGAAAAGATGTCCATGCAGGCCATTCGCGACTGGATGGAGGCAAACCCGGAAAAAGCCGCCGACCTGATGCGGGAAAATCCGTCTTACGTTTTCTTCCGGCTGCTCGATGGCAGCGGGCCCATCGGGGCGGAAGGAATTGAGCTCACGCCGGAACGGAGCCTCGCCGTTGATCGGAAATGGATGCCGCTTGGCGTGCCGCTCTGGCTTTCCACCACGGTGACGCCGCAGGATGCGCCCGCCGATGCGAAGCCCATGCTGTTTCAGCATCTGATGATGGCGCAGGATACGGGCGGGGCGATTACCGGCCCGGTTCGGGGCGATGTCTTCTGGGGTCACGGGGATCGGGCCTATCACATGGCGGGCGGCATGAAGAACGAAGGGGAACTCTGGATCCTCCTGCCGAATGCGCTGGCAACCCGGCTCATTTCCGATACTCCCTCTTAACTTTTCTGGCACATCCGGGGCCGAGGCGGTATAGTTCCCCCAAAGTCGGGAGAAACATATGTCAGCCAGCGTAACTTCACCAAAAAATGTGGCCCTGTTTGTGACCTGCCTGGTCGATCTCACCCGCCCTTCCATAGGCTTTGCCGCCGTCAAGCTGCTGGAACAGGCGGGATGCACCATTATGGTGCCGGAAACACAGACCTGCTGCGGCCAGCCCGCCTATAATTCGGGTGACAGAAAAAGCGCGAAGGAGATAGCAGCCCATGTTATCCGCGCCTTTGAGGGGTACGACTATGTGGTCGCCCCCTCCGGTTCCTGCGCCGGGATGATCCGTTACCATTATCCCGCCCTTTTTGCCGACGACGATACCATGATGGTGGCGGTTAAGACGCTTTCCGAGAAGACTTATGAGCTCACATCCTTCCTTCACGATGTCTGCGGCTATGCGCCGGAGGATGTGACGCTGGCAAGTTCCCTCACCTATCATGACAGTTGCAGCTCCCTCCGCGAAATGAAGGTGGAAGGACAGCCCCGCGCCCTGTTGAAGAATGTCGAGGGCCTCGAATTTCGCGAGGCCGAGGACCGCGCCGCCTGTTGCGGCTTCGGTGGGACCTTCTGCCTTAAATATTCCGAGATTTCCGAAAGCATGGTCGATACCAAGATCGACAATCTGCTCGCGACGAAGGCCGATATGCTGGCGGCGGGCGATCTTGGCTGCCTGATGAATATCGCGGGGCGGCTCAAACGCCGGGGATCGGACATGAAGGTGGTGCATGTCGCCGAAGTGCTGGCCGGCATGGCGGATGGCCCGGGTCTCGGGGAGGGAGAAGGCTGATGCAGGTCGAAAGCCGCCGCTTCAAGAAACAGGCGCATGAGGCGCTTCATGACGAGAATATCCAGAAGGCTTTTTCCAAGGTCAAGACGGGCTTTCCGGTCAATCGCGCGAAAGCCGTCTCGGAACTCCCGGAATTTGACGATTTGCGGGATGCTGCCCGCGACCTCAAAAATCATATCCTTGCCCATCTCGACTTTTATCTCGAAACCTTTGAGGAACAGGTCACCTTGCAGGGCGGGCAGGTGCATTGGTGCAGCAGTTATGCCGAGGCGCGCGATGCCGTCCTTAAAATCTGCGAGGCCGCGAATGCCCGAACGGTGACCAAGGGTAAATCCATGATCACCGAGGAAATGTCGCTCAATTCCTTCCTGGAGGAAAAGGGGATCGAACCGATTGAGACGGACCTCGGCGAATATATCATCCAGCTCGCCCATGAAACGCCGAGCCATATCATCGCCCCGGCCCTTCACAAGACGAAGGACCAGGTGACGGAGCTTTTCCATGAAAAGCATGGGAAATATGGCTTTCATGAACGGCTCACCGATCCGCAGGCGCTGGTGAACGAGGCCCGGAGCATCCTCCGCCAGAAATATGTCGATGCGGATGTCGGCATCACGGGCGCGAATTTCCTGATCGCCGAGACGGGATCAACCGTCATCGTGACGAATGAGGGGAATGGCGATCTGACACAGAGCTTGCCCAAAACCCATATCGCCGTTTCCAGTATCGAGAAGGTGGTCCCGACGCTGGAAGACGCCAGCACCCTCCTCCGTCTGCTGGCCCGCTCCGCCACGGGGCAGGAAATGTCGGTCTATACGACTTTTTCGACGGGCCCACGCCGCGCCGACGATATCGACGGGCCCGCCGCCTTTCATGTGGTGCTGGTCGATGCGGGACGGAGCGAATTGGTAGGTAGCGACAAGCAGGATTTGCTGCGCTGCCTTAAATGCGGCGCCTGCATGAACCATTGCCCGGTCTATCAGGCGGTCGGCGGCCATAGCTATGGCTGGGTTTATCCAGGGCCGATCGGCGCCGCGCTCAATCCGCAGATGGTGGGGCTGGAGGAAGCGCGCCATCTTCCCAATGCGTCGAGTTTCTGCGGGAGGTGCGAGGAGGTTTGCCCGGTTCGCATTCCCTTGCCGAAAATCATGCGGCTCTGGCGGGAGGAAGCGTTCGAGAAGCAGATCGCGCCGAAACCGGAGCGCTGGGGCATCGGCCTTTGGGCCTTTTTTACAAAGCGCCCCGCCCTTTATCGTCTGGCAACCGGCCTTGCCGCGCGCCTCCTTCACGCCATGGGCGGACGGCGCGGGCGCATTTCTAAACTGCCGCTTCTTTCTGGCTGGACTTCGGTCCGTGACTTCCCCGCGCCGCTAGGAAAGACCTTCATGCAGCAATGGAAAGAGCAGAAGGGAGCGGGCAAATGACGGCGCGCGACAAGATTTTAGGCCGCATCCGTCAGCGTCTGGGTCGCGAAGGCCCGCTGGAAGGGGCGGAGGCCGCCGCCCTTCGCGCCCGAATTGACGGGCATCAGCGCGGCATCGTGCCAAATCGCACGAATATTCCCCATGCGGCGCAAGTCGACCTGTTTCAGGAGAAGGCGGAGGCCTTGGCCGCGACGGTGAGCCGCGCCAAAAGCCTCAACGATGTTCCCGAAATCGTCAGCGATTACCTCACCCGCCACAATCTGCCCGGTAAAATCAAGATGTCGCCCGCCCCGTTCCTTGACGGCATCCCTTTCGGCGCCATGCCGATGATCGAGATTACGCGGGGCGCAGCCGAGGCAAGTGATGAGGTCAGCCTCACCCCGGCCTTCACCGGCATCGCCGAGACGGGCACGCTTTGCATGGCGTCGGGGGCGAACACCCCCTCCACCCTCAATTTCCTCCCGGAAAACCATATCGTCGTGATCCGCGCGAGCCAGATTGCCGGAACGCTGGAGGAAAGCTGGGACCGGCTTCGCCAGGCATTCGGCGAGGGGAACATGCCGCGCACGGTCAATTTCATCTCCGGCCCCTCGCGCACCGCCGATATCGAACAGACTCTGATCATGGGGGCGCATGGGCCGCGGCGGCTTCATATCGTGATTGTTGACGATGGCCCCGAAGACACCTAAACGCCCGCGCGGCCTTTCCGATGCCGATCGCGCCCTCTGGGACCATGTGGCCCGCTCGATCGACCCCATTGATACCAATAGGGTGACGGAAAAATCCGCAAAATCCACCAATATGGTATCGGATGCGGCGCAAAAACCTACCATGGTGGTGTCAAAAAGGGGTGCAGATGCTTCCTCCCGTCCGCCCGTCGTCTCGGCGGAGGAAATCGCCCGCGCGATGGCGCAATCTCCTGAAAATGCCTTTTCCGACAAGAGCCTGGAAGATGTGCGCAATATCTCCAGCCGGCGAAATG
>SBHH01000100.1 GCA_006226265.1 Alphaproteobacteria bacterium
ATCACCAGCGGCAGGCCAAAAAGCACCTTGAGCGACTTGTTACGGTTCTCAAGACCAATCGATTTGCGTTTGATGACAGGTGCCGAGAGGAAATACGACAGAACCGCCACGCCAAGGCCGATCAAAAGCGCGTTGCCAAGGTCGATCTTGACCAGTTTGGACAGGCCCTTCAGCGCCAGATAGGCCGCAAATGCCCCCGCCATGATGGCAACCAGAACCGGCACCCAGCGGCGGGCAGCGGCGATCTTGTCCTCTGTATAAATGATATAGGTCTTGATGAAGGCAAGGAAGATCGCGGCGATCACGCCCCCCATGACCGGCGAGATGACCCAGCTTGCCGCAATCGCGCCCATGGTGTTCCAATGCACCACATCGAAGCCTGCCGCCGCGATGCCGGCTCCCATAACGCCGCCCACGACCGCATGGGTGGTGGAGACCGGCGCGCCGATCCAGGTTGCGATATTGACCCAGAGCGCCGCCGAAAAGAGGGCGGAGATCATGGCGAAGACGAAAACGGTGCTTGTCTGCATCGTGCTGGGATCGATGATGCCCTTCTGGATGGTATTGACCACGTCCCCGCCTGCGAGGATCGCGCCTGCCGCTTCGAACACCGCGGCGATGATAAGGGCGCCCAGCATGGTAAGCGCGCGGGAGCCGACTGCCGGGCCGACATTATTGGCGACATCATTCGCGCCGATATTGAGCGCCATATAGCCGCCGATGATGGCGGCGATGATGATCAGGGTGGAATGTTCCCCCTCCACCGTGACGCTGGCCGAAAAGGCCCAGACAATCAGCAGGAAGAGAACCGCAAGGGCAAGCGCCTTATAGCTCCGGCCGCTTTGCATCGCCTGGGCTTCGATCGTATCGAAGCGGCCAAGGTCCTTATCCAGTGTCTTCTTTACCATGCGTCATCCTGCCTTTGCGGGCTGCAACAAATTTGTCATTAAGCTGTCATATTGCGCGTCCGTTTTCTAGTGGCTCCAGCCGGGAATGAAAAGAATTTTCCGGATCGTGGATGCTTTTCGGGTCGAGCCTGCCTCTTCGCGTATTCCATTTTCTCCCCGGCCTGTGATAGGCTTTTCCCAACATTTCAGGTGAACTCTCTCTTCGTTTAAGGAAACAACAATGAAAATCTTGCCGGAAATTAAAGCGTTGCATGCGGAAATGACCGAATGGCGTCACCGAATTCACAAGCATCCGGAAACCGCGTTCGAGGAATATCAAACCTCCGATTTCGTGGCGGAGAAACTGGAAAGCTTCGGCATCGAGGTTCACCGCGGCCTCGCCAAGACGGGCGTTGTCGGCACGTTGAAAAGCGGCAGCGCCAACAGGGCAATCGGCCTTCGCGCCGACATGGACGCGCTGGATCTGCAGGAGCTCAACGAATTTGAGCATCGCTCCCAGATCGACGGCAAGATGCATGGCTGTGGCCATGATGGTCATACGGTGATGCTGCTGGGCGCGGCCAAGCATCTCGCAGAGACGAAGAATTTTGACGGCACCGTCCGCTTCATCTTCCAGCCGGCTGAGGAAAATGTTGCGGGCGGCCGCGTCATGATCAAGGATGGTCTGTTCGAGCAATTCCCCGTCGACAGTGTCTATGGCATGCATAACATGCCGGGACACGAGGTCGGCACCTTCGCCGTCCGCAAGGGACCGATCATGGCTTCTGCCGACTTTTTCGAGGCTCGCATTATCGGTAACGGGGGTCACGGCGCCTTTCCGCACCTTGCGACCGACCCCATTGTCATTGCGGCGGAAATCATTCAGGCTTGGCAGTCAATCGTCAGCCGCAACGTTGACCCCCTGCATTCCGCCGTCATCACGGTTGCACAGATCCATGGCGGACATACCGGAAACGTCATCCCCGCCGATGTCACGATGAGTGGCACGACCCGGGCCTTTACACTGGAAGTTCAGGATATGATCGAGCGGCGGATGCGGCAGGTTGCCGTCGGCATTGCCGAGGCCCATGGTGCGAAGGCCGAATTTACCTATGATCGTCGCTATGCGCCGACGATCAATACCTCTGACGAGACGGAAGAGGCGATCCGCGCTGCCGCGAAACTTGTCGGCGATGGCGCCGTCAACAAGGACGTCGCGCCGGTCATGGGGGCCGAGGATTTTTCCTGGATGCTGCGCGAACGGCCGGGCTGCTACATTATGATCGCCAATGGTCAGGGTGAAGGGAGCTGCCATGTGCATAACCCCAATTACGACTTCAATGATGATATCCTGCCGCTCGGCGCCAATTACTGGGTCCAGCTGACCGAACAGATCCTGCCGCAGGAGGCGAAATAGCGGGAAAAAAGCGGTATATGCACTGGAATGCTCAAAAATTAGTGCATTTACCGCTAATTTTCGTGATCTTCATTACAATTCGGCGGGAAATTCATTGGCATTAACCAATATGAATGGACACATTGGATATGATCACCGTCTCACAAGTGGGAGTGATCCATATTGAAATGAGCATGCGTGTCAAATTCTGGGGAGTTCGCGGGTCGATTGCCACCCCGTCAGCGGACCATATGAAATACGGCGGCAACACTTCTTGCGTAGAGGTGTTGATCGGTGACCGTATTCTCATACTGGACGCGGGTACCGGGGTGCGAATGCTCGGCAAATGCCTGATGGAGCGCGGAATCAGGGAATATCTGTTCCTGCAATCCCATACCCATTGGGATCATATCAACGGCTTCCCCTTTTTCGCGCCGATTTACAGCCCTGAGGCAAAAATCAAGATCATGGCCGGCCATTTATGCGAACTGGGTGGCATCAAGAAAGTCCTCTCCTCGCAGATGTGCCAGCCGACTTTCCCGGTTCCTTTCGCCGAGGTTGCGGCGGAGGTCAAATTCACGGATTTCCGCGCCGGGGAATCTTTTTCGCTTGGCGACGGCATTTCTGTCCGGACGGCGCCGCTCAAGCATCCGGACGGCGGCACGGGCTACCGCATCGAGGCGGACGGCAAATCTCTCTGTTATGTGACGGACACCGAACATAAGCCCGGCAAACCGGATCAGGACATTCTGGACCTGATTGAAGGGGCCGATCTGGTCATTTATGATGCCACCTATACGGATGAGGAATATCCAACCTTCGTAGGCTGGGGACATTCCACCTGGCAGGAAGGCATCCGTCTCTGCCAGGAGGCGGGTGCAAAACAGCTGGCGATTTTCCATCACGACCCCTCTCATGACGACGCCTTCATGGACAAGATCGCGGAAGACGCCTGCCGCGTCTGGCCGAACGCCTTCGTTGCACGCGAAGGCATGACGGTCGAGGTGGCCGCCGCAGAGGCGCACGAAAATATCTCCATGGTTTCCTGAGGCCCAGGATAAGGCTGGCAATTGTTTCGCTATCCGCTTGCGAAGGCGCAGTCGAAAAAGGCCGAGATAAGCCGCGATTCCCGCAATTCCGCAAGGCAGACGAGATAGCTTTCTTCCATCAGCTCGACACCGTCCAGCTCCAGAAGACAGATGCGGGGATCGTCCCGCGCTTCCGCTTCCGTCAGAAAGGAAACGCCGAGATTATAGGCTACGGCCTCGCGGGCAAGTTCCTTGTTGCCAAGCTGCAATATCCGCCTTTCTTCATGGTCGAGCTTATGCGACCAGTGCTTCGGGCGAAGCAGCAATGTTTCCTTATCGCAAGGCAGGATCAGTTTGCTGCCGTTTAATTCCTTCGGCGAAATCGCCTCCCGATCGGCTAGCGGATGGCGCTTTGAGACGGCAAGCCTGAGCGGTGCCGTGCCCAGCTTTTCGCAAAAGAGCCGGTCATCTTCCGCCGGGATGTCATCGATCATGATATCGCTTTGAAAACTGAACAGACCCGTTTTCAACTGCTGAAGGGCCGTCGCGGTAAAGGAGAGCGTGATGCCGGGGTATTTGTCCTGGAAGGCTGCCATCAGTGGAAAGGAGGCGAGCGAGGAGGAGGCAGCGAGCCGTAGACTGCCGGCCTCAAGCTTGTCGAGAGACGACAGTAGGATATGTGCCTCTTTT
>SBHH01000074.1 GCA_006226265.1 Alphaproteobacteria bacterium
CAGGGGTCAGTTCCCCGTCGGAGGGGAGCAGCATCTCGCCCGCCTCGTCTTCCTTGCCGACGAGAACCGGGCGTTTCTCCATATCATAGAGAAGCCGCGCCATCTGTTCCTCGATCAGGCTGCGCTTTTCCTCGACCACCAGGATTTCATCGAGCCCTTCGGCAAATGCGCGGATGCCTTGCGGCTCCAGCGGCCAGGAACAAGCCACCTTATAGACGGAAAGGCCAATTTCCTCAGCCTCCTTCTCATGAATACCGAGATCGCCAAGCGCCTGCTCGACATCCAGCCAGGCCTTGCCCGTCGTGACGATGCCGAATTTGCGGATCTTGGCGTCTTGCGTGATTTTATCGAGGCCGTTCGCGCGGATGAAGGCCTTTACCATCGGCATCTTGTGCCGGACAAGGCGGTTTTCCTGCTTCGTCGCCGTATCGGGCCAGCGGATATGAACGCCGTCGGCGGGCGGCTCGATATCGCCCGGGATTTTAATCTCGACCCGGTCCGGTCCGACATAGGCGGTCGCCGAGCTTTCGACCGTATCGGTCAGGCATTTCATCGCGACCCAGCAACCGCTGTAGCGAGAGAGCGCAATGCCATAGAGGCCGTAATCGAGATATTCCTGCACCGTCGCGGGGTTGAGAACCGGGATCATGGCGGAGACCATGGCCTGTTCGCTCTGATGCGCGACGGTCGAGGATTTCGCCATATGGTCATCGCCCATCAGGACGAGGACGCCGCCGTTTTCGGAGGAACCCGCCATATTGCCATGCTTCAGCACGTCGCCGGAACGGTCCACACCCGGACCCTTGCCGTACCAGATGCCGAAGACCCCGTCGAAATCGGTCTTGCCGAACATGGGAAGCTGCTGCGTGCCCCAGATGCTGGTCGCGGCCAGATCCTCGTTCACGCCGGGCTGAAAATGAATGTCGTTGTTCTTGAGGAAGGGCTTCGCCTTCCAGAGCGTCTGGTCATAGAGGCCGAGCGGCGATCCGCGATAGCCGGAGATGAACCCGCCGGTCTTCAGGCCCGCCGCCGCATCGCGCTGCCGCTGGGCAATCGGAATGCGGACGAGCGCCTGCGTTCCGGTGATGAAAACCTGCCCGGATTCCAGCTCATACTTATCGTCAAGACTGACATTCGCCTTGGTCATTTTTACCCTCCCGCGCCCCGGGATGTTATTGCCGGGCCGAACTGCCTAGACTTCCAGCCACTCTTTGCGGACCTGGTCATTGGCCTTCAGTTCATCCGGTGTGCCTTCATATACCATATGTCCATGTCCCATAACATACAAGCGGTGTGATATACGAAGGGCGATGGCGAGTTTCTGTTCGACCAGCAGGATGGAGACGCCGCGCCGGGCGATTTCCGCCAGAAGGTCACCGACCTGGGCGACGATCTTGGGCGCGAGGCCCTCTGTCGGCTCATCGATCATGACGAGGTCCGGATCGCCCATCAGGGTGCGGCACATGGTCAGCATCTGCTGCTCCCCGCCCGAGAGGACGCCCGCATCGACATCGGCCCGTTCGCGCAAATTCGGAAACATATTGAACATGTCCTCCATTGCCCAGCGGCCCTGTTTCTTCATGTTCTTGATGCCCATGATGAGGTTCTGGCGCACGGTCATGCCGGGGAAGACATCGCGATTTTCCGGAACGTAGCCGAGACCGAGATGGGCAATCTCATGCTGCTTCTTGCCGGCGATTTCCTCGCCCCGGAACTTGACCGAGCCTTCCGGCGCGACCTCGCCCATGATCGACTTGATGGTGGTCGAGCGGCCCACCCCGTTCCGTCCGAGAAGGGAGACGATCTCTCCTTCCCCGACGTGAAAATTGACCCCTTGCAGGATATGGCTCTTGCCGTAATAGGCGTGCAGGTTTGTAACTTCAAGCATGGCTTTCTTCTTCCGCCTCCGCGCCGAGATAGGCTTCCTGAACCGCTTTGTTATTGCGGATTTCCTCCGGGGTGCCGGTGGCGATGATCTCGCCATAGACCAGCACCGAAATGCGGTCGGCAAGATCGAACACCACGCCCATGTCATGTTCGACCATGACCAGCGTCTTGCCCTCGGTGATTTTCCGGATGAGCGCGATTGCCTGGTCGGTTTCGGTGTTGCTCATGCCCGCGGTCGGTTCGTCCAGCATGATGACATTCGCCCCGCCCGCGGCCGCAATGCCGATTTCAAGGGCGCGCTGCTCCGCATAGGTGAGCACGCCCGCCGGGATATGCATCCGGTCGGTGAGGCCGATTTCCTGAATCACCTCCGCCGTCCGGGCATTGAGGTCATGCTGCCGGTCGACCAGATGCCAGAAGGAATATTTATATCCCTTCACCCACATCAGGCCGCAGCGGACATTCTCGAACACGCTCAGGTTCGGAAAGATGTTCGTCACCTGAAAGCTGCGGGACAGCCCCTGCCGGTAAATCTCGAACGGGGACTGGTTACTGATATCTCGGCCATGCAACGAGACAGAGCCGCCCGACAGGGTATAACGCCCGCTGATCAGGTGGAACAGGGTCGACTTTCCGGCCCCGTTCGGGCCGATAATCGCATGCCGCTCCCCTTCACGGATTTCAAGATCGACACCGCGGATAATCTCCGTCGGGCCAAAACTCTTGCGCAATTTCTTCAGTTCGATCGCCGCACTCATAGCGTCTCTCCTTCCCGCGAGACGTTCGGGTTCGTGGCGATCTGCCAGGCCTCCCGGAACTGTGGATACTGCGTTCTTGCGACAATTCCGCCGACAATCGCCAGCGCACCAACGATCACCCAGGGGATGACACTCAAGGCATCGAACTCGATCCCGAGCAGGCTCATTGAGCCTTCACCGACCGCCTCGCTCCGGACATGATGCATCATTTCAAGGAAGCCGATGATCCCCGCCAGCATGACAAGCGTCGGAACGCCGATCCGGACATAGGGGATGATCAGGCTGCCCATCCGTTTAAGCCGCCAGGCAGGCGTATGCATCATGACGATGCCCGTCAGCCCCTGCGGCGCATACATCACGGTCAGCACGAACAGAACGCCGACATAAAGCTGCCAGATATCCGTATAGTTGCTGAGGATACTCTGAAGCAGCGTAAAGACGATTGCGCCGACGATCGGGCCGACGAAATAGCCGACGCCGCCGATGAAGGCCATCAGAAGCACGGTGCCGGAGGTCAACGCATTCAGGTTTTCTTCCGTCACAATCTCGAAATTTATGGCGAACAGGCCGCCCGCGATCCCGGCGAAGAAGCCCGCCGCGCAGAAGGAGACAAACCGCACCTGCCGCTGGCTGTAGCCGATGAATTCCGCCCGCTCGTCATTGTCACGCACCGCATTGGCCATCCGGCCCGCCGGTGTGCGCGAAAAGAGATACATCAGCGCGACCGCGACAAAAACCCAGGCCGCGATCAGGTAATAGACCTGGATATCCGGCCCCAAACTTAATCCGAACCAGTGAACGCCCGAGGTCCGGTCGCCGCTCACCCCTTCCTCGCCGCCGAAGAAGGCAACAAAGATAAGCGAGCTCGATGCCATCAGTTCCCCCACGCCAAGCGAGATCATGGCGAAAACGGTGCCCGCCCGCCGCGTCGAGAAACTGCCGATGATGATCGCGAACAGAAGTCCGAACAGCCCACCGATGATCGGCAGGACATACATCGGCATGGGAATGATCCCCTCTTCGATATAGTTCATGAAATGAACCGAGAGAAACCCGCCCATGCCGAAATAGACCGCATGGCCGAAGGAAAGCATGCCCCCCTGCCCCAGCAGCATGTTATAGGACAGCGCGAAGATGATGAAAATTCCCATCAGGTTCATGGTATACACACCAGCGTTTGACGAGAAGATATGCGGCATGACCATCAGGAGGATCACAAAAAAGATCCAGGGTCCGAACGACTTCAGCGAAGAGCGTGAAGCGCCCGCAGGAACAATTTTGGTCATATCACTCATGTTTCACGGTTCCCGAACAATCCTGTGGGCCGGAAAA
>SBHH01000203.1 GCA_006226265.1 Alphaproteobacteria bacterium
GAAGGCCAATGTGGCAACCCTGCTGCATCAGAATTCCGCAGCGGCAAATGGCGATATCGGGATTACGACGAGCCTGTTCCCGAATGAGAACTGCCCGGCCCCGCAGAAAGCCTGCGCCGCTGCGCCGAAAGGCGAAGGCGTACAACTGAGCGACAAGTTCCTGAAGAAAATCACGCTCTATACGGAAGTTCTGGCCGTGCCGGCACGCCGCCATGCAACGGACCCCGACGTAATGGCGGGCGAGCGGCTTTTCACGGAAATCGGCTGCGCCGCCTGCCATACGCCGACCTTCATGACCGGCAAGAAGGCGGCGCTCCCGCTTCTTGAGAACCAGAAGATCCACCCCTTCACCGATCTTCTGTTACACGACATGGGATCGGACCTTGCCGATAACCGCCCGGATTTTGAGGCAACCGGCACGGAATGGCGAACCCCGCCGCTCTGGGGCATCGGCCTTGTGGAATCGGTGAACAAGCATACCCGCTTCCTGCATGACGGGCGCGCCCGCAATATGGAAGAAGCCATCCTCTGGCATGGCGGTGAAGGGGAAGCGTCAAAAGAGAAATACCGTTCTCTCGACAAGAAGGAACGCCATCAGCTTCTCGCCTTCCTTAATTCGTTGTGATCTCGGTGGCACCTTGCGTCCGCTCATAACGGCGGACGCGGGTGCGCAGGATACAGGCGAGCACAAAGCCGCCGCCAGAAATGGCTGACATGGCATAGAAGCAATAGGCGCCGCCCATATGCTCATAAAGCCAGCCAGCGATGATCGTGAAAACGCCGAAGAAAATGCCGGTACCGAGACTGTCGTATAGCCCTTGGGCAGAGGCCGCAATGGCGGGCGGCACACGCTTGCCGATATAGGCAATGAAAGACATATAGAGCAGTGCGAAGGTAAAGGCATGCAGGACCTGCGCACAGGCAATGAGAACGGCAGAGGTAAGAAAGCCCAGCATGGCCCAGCGCAGCATGCCACCGAGCGCACAGAGAATGATCATCGGCATGGCACCGAACCGCTCCAGCAACCGGCCGGAAATCGCGAACATGCCGATTTCCGCAACGACACCAATCACCCAGAAGAGCGTGATTTCCGCGTTCGAAAAGCCAAGCTGGCTCCAGTGAATGGCGCTGAACCCGTAAAGCCCGGCATGGGTCGAGAGGAGCAGCGCCACGGTAATGAGAAAGAGCGGAAAGTTGGGAAGCGCCAGCGGCTT
Organism: Alphaproteobacteria bacterium; assembly: GCA_006226265.1. GTDB lineage: Bacteria > Pseudomonadota > Alphaproteobacteria > Sneathiellales > Sneathiellaceae > Sneathiella. The sequence continues at coordinate 1,215 of SBHH01000203.1, forward strand.
GAAAAAGGGTGACTTTCCCTTCTCCGTCGGCGTATGGATCCCCGGCAGGAGGAGAGAGGCAACCAGCAGAAAGCCCGCCGTCAACAGGATGGCGGTATAAATCGCATTGATCCCGTAATGATCCGCGGCCCAGCCGACCGCGACGGAAAAGACGATAAAACTTAATGAACCCCAGAGCCGGGCGCGTCCAAAATCCAACCCCAAAGACTGGTGCGCCCGCAAAGTCAGTCCATCGGACAGTGGCACGCCCGACGAAAGGGTTGCCCCTGCCACTCCCCAGATAATGACATAGAACCACCATTGTTCGACCAGCCCCAAAAGCGCGAGACCAAAAATAACAACAGCCGCCAGACAAATCAGGATGATTTTCCGGTTTCCCGTCACATCGGCGATCCAGGAGGTGAGCGGCACGACGATCAGTTTCGCCCAATAGGCCGCACCGAGGACAAGACCGACATATTCGAGGGAAACATGATGCTCCAGCCAGCGCGGCCAGAGCGGAATGCTGATCCCGTACACCGCGAAAAAAGCGATATAGAAAAGGGAAAGGCGGCCATAGGCGGATCGTTTCGAATAGGTCGTCTCGGGCATTGGCGAGCTTTCCGTCATGAGGGAGCCGCCGACTTTACAAAGAACATCCCGCTTTCGAAAGAGCTATTTGCATATAGGCCAGACAAAGAAATCCCGCATTGCAACATGCGCCGGAATTCCCTGCGTTTTCCTCTCCCCTATTCGCCAAATGCCTGATATACTGGTTTTATGAACGACATGGCTTCAGGCGAAAAATACGACCGCAAGAACGATCCGGTCCCGCCGGATTTCCGGATCATCAACTGGGTTGCCATTATCAGCCAGTTGGCGGATACGAAAATGCGCCATCTGCTGGAAGGAACAAATGTTCCCCTGCCACAATATGTCCTGCTCAGCCATTTTGCTGCCCAGCCGAAAGAGAAGAAGACCGTTTCACAGATCGCCCGCGCGCTTCAACAACCGCAGCCTGGTATCACCAAGACGGTTGGCAAGCTTCTCGACAAATCCTTTCTTCGAGCGGAGGAAAACCCCGCCGACGGCCGTTCCAAATTCCTTTATCTGACGGACAAAGGCGCGAAGGCCCATGCGGAGGCCGAAGCCCGGCTGGAATCCGCGATGGAGGATATCTTCGACGGCTGGCGTGAATGGGAAAAGCGCGACTTTTTCGGCTTTCTCGACCGGCTGAAAGTTTTCATGGAAGAAAGTCGCTAGATCCGCGCCCTCCCCTCTTCCTCTTGTCGGCGAATTCAGGCTATGAATAATGTGTTCGCGCATGGCAGAACCTCTCTACCCGGAAAAGGACCCGGCCCATGGAGATTGAGCGTAAATTCCTGGTGATCAATAACGGCTGGAAACAGCATGTCACCAAATCCTCAGAAATCATCCAATTTTACCTGACCCGACTTGACCAGTCGCCGACCGTCCGCCTTCGCCTGATCGGCGACAGGGGCATCCTGACCCTCAAATACCCATCCATTTCCAAAAAACTGCTGATGCGTGACGAGTTCGAATATGACATTCCGAAAATGGATGTCGAGGCGCAGTTGAACCGCGCGACCGGCGAAGTAATCAACAAAGTCCGCCATGAAGTAACCGGCCCGGACGGCATGATCTGGGAGGTGGATGAATTTACCAGCCCCGTCACCGGCCTCATCCTCGCGGAGATTGAACTTGAAAGCCCCGATCAAACTTTCAGGGCGCCATCCTGGCTTGGCGAGGAAGTCACCCGCGATCCTGCCTACAGCAATATTTCACTTTCCTTTGGCGCACTTTCCAAAAAGATCTGATCCCGCGCTCAAAAATAACACTGGCGCAATAGCGAGGCCGTCTATACTCTCCCTTTAAAGGGTCCCCGCGACAACACTGGAATGACGATGACGCCTGAGACAGGCGTCAGCTTTGGATATTGCGATGCTTTCAATTCTCGGTCTTGGCTTTTTGATCGGCATGCGCCATGCGCTGGAGGCCGACCACGTTGCCGCTGTTGCCAGCCTGGCGACGGGAAGCAAATCCGCACGGGAAACCATTTTTCATGGCGCTGTCTGGGGCGTGGGCCATACCCTGTCCCTGCTCGCCGTTGGCGTTGTCATTATCCTGATGAACAGTCAGGTTCCGCCTGAATTTTCCCGCTGGCTGGAAATCGCCGTCGGCGTGATGCTGGTCTTATTGGGCGGGGATGTCATCCGCCGGATGGTCCGCGACCGGGTGCATTTTCATTTTCACAAGCACGGACCTGAAAGTCGCCCGCATTTTCATGCCCATTCCCATCGGGGCGAAGGCGCACATAGGAATTCGGCACATCGTCACTCTCATCCGAATGGGTTACGGCTTCGCGTTCTCGCCGTCGGCATCATGCATGGGTTAGCAGGGTCTGCGGCGATGGTTCTGCTGGTCGCCAGCACGATAGATCGCCCTGCCTTCGGAATCCTCTATATCGCGCTTTTCGGGGCTGGCTCCATTCTCGGCATGGCGCTTCTGTCCGCTGTCATTGCCGTACCGCTTCGCTATTCCGCAAAATCCATGACCTTTGCCTATAACGGGTTGCAGGCAGTTGTCGGTGTCGCGACCCTCTCCCTCGGCCTTTACACGATCTATAGTCTTGGTCTTGCCTGATTCCTCCGTCACATATCGTCTGCGGGATAGAAATGTTGGCCTTTCCGCGCTATGGCCGCATCTCGCGCTGATCCTGTCGGTCATGATCCTTGGGCTTTCCTTTGTTGCAGTACGCGCCA
>SBHH01000072.1 GCA_006226265.1 Alphaproteobacteria bacterium
TGTCGAACCGATGCAGAAGGCCGTGATGGAAGAGCTGCAGAAAAAGATGCTGGAAAACATCAATAATCTCGATCCGGAAAATATGATGAAGACCTGGCTACCCGCCGGGATGCAGGGACTGGAGCAGATGCAGAAGATGTTCTGGTCGCAGTTCGGCAAGTCCGGCAGCAATGACGAGAAATAGGACCGGACAGCGGATTTGATCAGGTGAGTTTTGAGGAAACAATTTTCGCGCTGGCGAGCGGGCGTGGCCGGGCAGGGGTGGCCGTGGTGCGCCTTTCAGGTCCGGGCGCCATGGCGTCCCTCGCCGCACTCACGGGCCGGGAATTACCGGAGCCCCGCCGCGCGACCCTTCGAAACCTTTATGGAAAATCCGAGAATTCCCTTATAGATCAATCGCTTGTGCTTGCTTTTCCGGGGCCGGACAGCTTTACCGGGGAGGACGTGGTGGAGCTGCATCTTCATGGCGGGCCGGCCATCCTGAATGCCCTTTTCGCCGAACTCTCGGTGATGGAAGGCCTTCGCATGGCGGAGCCCGGGGAGTTCGCCCGCCGCGCGTTCGAGCATGGCAAGATGGATCTGACCGCCGCCGAAGGGCTCGGCGATCTCGTGAATGCAGAGACAGAGGCCCAGGCCCGTCAGGCCCTCCGTCAGATGGAGGGGGAACTCGGGCGGCTCTATGACGGATGGCGGGGGGAGCTCACAACCGCCCTCGCGCATCTGGAGGCCGATATCGATTTCCCCGATGAGGATCTGCCGGACGGGGTTGCCGCGGCGATTGCGCCCAAAATGGCGGCGCTCGCCGCCGAGATTGCGGCCCATCTCGCAGACGGGCATCGGGGGGAGAAAATCCGCGACGGTCTCGATGTCGTGATCCTGGGCGCGCCCAATGTCGGGAAATCGAGCCTCCTGAATGCGCTGGCCCGGCGCGATGCGGCCATTGTCTCCGATCAGGCGGGCACCACCCGCGATATTGTCGAGGTGCCGATGGATATCGCCGGATTTTCCGTCACCCTCGCCGATACGGCAGGGCTCCGTGTCTCCGGCGATGCGATCGAGCAGGAAGGCGTGCGCCGCGCCCGTGCCCGGGCGGAAAAAGCCGATCTTCGGGTATTGATGACGACGACGGATGATCCGGCCCTGCCCGAAGAATTTGCCGGGCTTTATCGCGACGGGGATTTTCATCTCGTGAACAAAGCCGATCTTCTGGCCGAAGGATCGATGCCAGTGGCAGGCCCGATAACGCCGCTTCTTATTTCCGTGAAGACGGGGGCGGGGATTGAGGCGTTTCTTTCCCGGCTGGAGCAGGATGTGACGGCGCGGCTCGATCTTTCCGGCGCGCCCGCCCTCACAAGGCTCCGGCACCGGACGGCCTTAGAAGAATGCTATGCGGCGCTCCTCCGGTTTGAAACCGCACCGGATCCGGAACTCGCGGCGGAGGATATCCGTCTCGCCGTCCGCGCCCTTGGGCGAATCACGGGCCGCGTGGATGTCGAGGATATCCTCGATATCGTCTTCGGCGATTTCTGTATCGGGAAGTGATTTCGGCGGATTTTGGCGATTTTTCATCGCCGATGTTTCACGTGAAACATTTTTGGAACCGCAAAAATTGATTTCTGGTCCATCGCTGCGGCAATGATGTTTCACGTGAAACAATTTCCGGCGTGTCATCGCAACTCCGCTTGTAAAAGACCGGGGCAGGCGATATGTAGGGGCCTCATGAACGGGATTTGAGACGATGAAGACGCAATATGATGTGATTGTCATTGGGGGAGGGCATGCCGGCTGCGAAGCGGCGGCGGCTTCCGCGCGTCTTGGGGCTTCCACGCTTCTCATCACCCACAAAATCGAAACCATTGGCGAAATGTCCTGCAATCCGGCCATCGGCGGATTGGGGAAGGGCCATCTGGTGCGGGAGATTGATGCGCTCGACGGCGTGATGGGCCGGGTCGCCGATGCAGCCGGGATCCAGTTCCGCCTTCTCAATCGCCGGAAAGGACCGGCCGTTCGGGGTCCGCGCGCGCAATCAGACCGGAAACTCTATAAAGCCGCCATGCAGGCCGCGCTCCGGGATCAGGCCAATCTCGAGTTCAAAGCTGCGGCGGTGGAAGATCTGATCGTCCGGGACGGCGCGGTTGCGGGCGTGATCACGGCGGAAGGGATGGAAATCACCGCCGGAAAAGTCATTCTCACGACCGGGACCTTCCTCCGTGGCCTTATCCATATGGGGGAGAAGAAAATCCCGGCGGGTCGGATCGGCGATGCGCCCTCCAATGGGTTGTCCGTCACCCTGGAGCGTGCCGGGTTCGAGCTTGGCCGGTTGAAGACGGGGACCCCTGCACGGCTCAAGGGCGGGACGATCAACTGGAAGATACTGGAAGAACAGCCGGGGGATGAGACGCCCGTACCCTTCTCTTTCCTCACGGAAACAATCACAACCCCGCAGATTTGCTGTCATATCACGGCGACAACGGAAGAAACGCACCGGATTATCCGCGACAATCTCCACCGCGCGCCCATGTATTCCGGGCAGATCGAGGGAACGGGGCCGCGCTATTGCCCCTCTATCGAGGACAAGGTCGTCCGCTTCGCCGATAAATCGAGCCATCAGATCTTTCTGGAGCCGGAAGGCCTCGACGATGACACGATTTATCCGAACGGGATGTCCACGTCATTGCCGGAAGATGTGCAGATGGCCTTTCTCCGTTCCATTCCGGGGCTGGAAAAGGTTGAATGGGTCCGGCCGGGCTACGCTATCGAATATGACTTCGTCGATCCCCGCGAATTGAAACCCACGCTGGAGACCCGCCGTCTCAAAAATCTCTATCTTGCGGGCCAGATCAACGGCACGACCGGATATGAGGAAGCGGCGGCGCAAGGGCTGATGGCCGGACTTAACGCCGCTCGGGCTGCAGGCGGGGAGGGGGCCGTCATTCTCGACCGCGCCGACGGCTATATCGGCGTGATGATCGATGATCTGGTGACCCGGGGCACGAAAGAGCCTTATCGCATGTTCACTTCCCGCGCGGAATATCGTCTGACCCTTCGTGCCGATAACGCGGATCAGCGGCTCACCCCGCTCGGGATGGAAATTGGCTGTGTCGGATCGGCGCGCGCGAGTGAGTTTACCGGGAAAATGACGGCGCTTTCGGCCGCGCGCGAAAAATTCGATGCCTTGAGCCTGACGCCCAACGAGGCGAAAGCAAAAGGTCTTCATGTCAATCAGGACGGTGTGCGCCGCTCTGCCGCGACCCTGCTCGCCTATCCCAATATCGAAATCGGCGATCTTGCGGCGATCTGGCCCGAAATCAACGAATTCCCGCCCGCGATCCTCGAACAGCTCGCGATCGATGCGCAATATAGCGGCTATCTCGACCGGCAGCAGTCCGATATTCGTGATTTCCGGAAAGACGAGGCTCTCGAAATCCCCGAGGCGCTTGATTTCGCGAAAGTCGGTGGCCTGTCCATTGAGGTGCGTCAGAAGCTTGCGGAAGTCCGGCCCGCCACTCTTGGCCAGGCTGCGCGAATTTCCGGCGTGACCCCGGCGGCGCTCACGGCGCTTCTCTCCTATGTTAAACGCGGCGAGCATCGGAAACGTGCCTGACGCGGGTCCCTTCATGACGGCCGAAAACTTTCAGGCGGCGACAAATGTTTCACGTGAAACATTGGTGCGGCTGGAGGCTTATGCTGCTTTGCTGGTCAAATGGCAGAAAGCCATCAATCTTGTCGGAAAATCGACCCTGCCCGATCTCTGGCGGCGGCATATGCTGGACAGCTATCAGCTTCTGGACGTGACCACGAAAAAGAGTGGTCTTTGGCTCGATCTCGGGAGCGGGGCAGGGTTCCCGGCCCTCGTCCTCGCCATCGCAGGGACTTATGAGGTTCATGCGGTGGAAAGTGATCAGCGCAAATGCCTTTTCATGCAGAATGTTTCACGTGAAACATCCGCCGGTCTTGAAATTCATCGCGAGCGGATCGAGGAAATGCCACCCCTTTCCGCCGATATCATCTCCGCCCGCGCCCTCGCCCCGCTCGACAAACTGTTCGAGCTTGCCGCCCCCTTTGCCACGGAAGACACAGAATTTCTCTTTTTAAAGGGTCAGGATGTGGATGAGGAATTGACCAATTCCTCTAAATATTGGAAGATGGAGGCGGAAAAACTCCCGAGTGTCACCCGTGACGACGGCTGTATTTTGAGGATTAGCAGATTACGCCGTAAATCATAGTATAGAGAGGCCGGAATCATGGAAAGCAACATCACCCCTCCTGGTCATTCCGCAACGGCGCGCATCCTCGCCATCGCGAATCAGAAGGGCGGGGTCGGCAAGACAACGACGGCCATCAATCTTGCAACGGCGCTCGCGGCCATCGGGCAGAAGGTCCTGATCGTCGATATCGACCCGCAAGGGAACGCGAGCACCGGCCTCGGCGTTGGCCGGGAAGAACGTGAACGCAATGTCTACGGTGTTCTGATGGGAGAAACCCCAATAAAATCAGCTATTTATGAAAGCACGATCCCCCAGTTGCATATTGTGCCCTCCACCCCGGATCTGAGCGGGGCGGAGCTCGAGCTGATTGATCTCGACCGGCGCAGCCATCGTCTTTATGACGCCGTCTCGGAAATCCGCGATGAATACGACTATATCCTGATGGATTGCCCGCCGTCGCTCAACCTGCTGACCCTGAATGCCATGGTTGCCGTCCATGCGGTGATCGTCCCGCTGCAATGCGAGTTCTTCGCCCTTGAAGGACTCAGCATGCTGATGAAAACGATCGAGCGGGTCCGCCTCACTCTCAATCCGGGCCTCGAAATCCAGGGCGTTGTCCTCACCATGTTCGACAAGCGGAACAATCTCTCGCTTCAGGTGGCGCAGGATGTCCGTGACTTTCTCGGGAAAAAGGTCTACCGGACGGTCATTCCCCGCAATGTCCGGATTTCGGAAGCGCCGAGCCATGGCAAGCCGGTCCTGATCTACGATCACCGCTGCGCCGGCAGCCAGGCCTATATCCGCCTTGCGAGCGAAGTAATCCGCCGGGAGCAGCATCTTAACGCGGCCTGACACACCCAATATGTGAAGTAACCATGACAGACGAACTTGCAAAGAAGAAACTGGGCCGCGGGTTGTCCGCGCTCCTCGGCGACGATATGGCGAGCGACTATGCCGATCTTGACAAGGTGCGTTCGGCCAAGGAAGTGCCGGTGGAGATGATGCGGGCGAACCAGTATCAGCCGCGCCTCGACTGGGATCAGGAGGCGCTTGAAAATCTCGCCGCCTCGATCGCGGAAAAGGGCGTGCTGCAGCCCATTCTGGTCCGCCGCAAGCCAACGTCGGACAGCGAATACGAGATCATCGCGGGCGAACGCCGCTGGCGCGCCGCGCAAATCGCGCAGCTTCACCAGGTGCCGGTCATCATCAAGGAGCTGACCGACGCGGAAACGATGGAAATTGCGCTGATCGAGAATATTCAGCGCGAGGATTTGTCTGCGATTGAAGAGGCCGAGGCCTATAAACGCCTGATGGGCGAGTTCGACCATACCCAGGAATCCCTCTCGAAACATGTCGGCAAGAGCCGGACCCATGTCGCGAATATGATGCGGCTCCTGACTCTGCCCGCAAGTGTCCAGACCCTGGTGCGGGAGGGAAAACTCTCCGCCGGCGCCGCTCGTGCCCTCATCAATGTCGAGAATGCGGAGGAACTGGCCCGAAAAATCGTTGAGGAGGGATTGAGCGTCCGCGCCGCCGAGGAACTGACGAAGAAGGGCAAAAAGCCGAAGCGCAACCGCGAAGACGGGGAGGGGCGCCTCGGCGCCAAGGCCCGCCAGATCATGAAAAGCGCGGATGTCCGCGCGCTTGAGGAAGATCTGACCGCCGCCATCGGCATGGATGTGCTGATCGATCATTACGACACCGGGGAGGGGACGATCACCATCACCTATGAGGATCTCGACCAGCTCGACGACGCCTGCCGCCGCCTGACCCGCGAACCGATGCACCAGATCGCGCCCGCCGAAGACCCGATCGAGGAAGGCGACGACCTTGAGGATGAGGAGTACGGCTACGACGACGAAATCAAAAATGCCCTCGGCGACGCGCTGGAGGATTGAGGGCCGGTCGTTTGTTCTTTTGAAAAAGGGCGGAAAAGCCTCATTCGGAAGAAAAAGTCAGAGTCAGGCAATCAGGAATTACGTTAAATGACATCAGATGAAAATCGGATCGAAGGAGGTCATCCGCCTCTTTCGGGCTGGCAGCCCATGGTGTGCGAGATTCTGGTCGAGGATATCGCGGCTAGCCTCGCTTTCTGGCGCGATCTGGTCGGGTTTCATATTGCCTATGACCGAAAAGCCGAAAAATTTGCCTATCTTGAACGCCTGTTGCCGGACAGGCGCGGGGCTCAGGTCATGCTGGCCGAACGGAACGGGCGCTGGGAAACCGGACCGATGGTGTCGCCGTTCGGGCGCGGTGTGATGTTTCAGATCTGCGTTGAGGATCTTGCGCCCATTCTGGCGGCGCTCGATACCGCGGGCTGGCCGCTTCATAGCCCGCTTCGTGATATCTGGCGCGAAACCGGGGACCATGAAACAGGCCAGCGCGAAGTTTTTGTCCTCGATCCCGACGGATACCTCCTGATGCTTTATCAGGATTTGGGAGATAGGCCTCTCAAAACGGCTAGACAGCTCGTTTAATGCGGCAGGGGGCGGAAATGTTTGACGAGGAAGTCGATAAAGACGCGCACCTTGGGGGATAAGTTCCGTTTGTCTGAATAGACGGCGAAGATGTCGCTTGCCTCTTCCTCATACTCGGGGAGGAGGGCGACGAGACGGCCGTTCGCGATGTCGGGCTCCACGAGATAGGAGGAAAGCTGCGCGATGCCGAGGCCCGCGAGGGTCGCGTGATAGACCGCGTCGGCGCTGTTCGCATCGAAATTGCCGCCCGCCTCGAAATGCCAGCGTTCTTCCCCCTTCCTGAAGTGCCAGTCGTTCCAGGGGGTGACGGTCGAAATCCGAAGGCAGTTGTGATTTTTAAGATCCTCCGGCACCTCGGGCGCGCCATGGGCCCTGATATAGGCGGGTGCGGCGCAGAGGATGCGCCGGCTGCTGGAGAGCTTGCAGGCAACAACGGAGGTTTCGGTGATTTGCTCCGGAAAGCGGATGGCAAGATCGACATCGGAGCCCGCGAGGTCGATATGCCGGTCCGTGAGCTCCAGCGCCACCTTGATATCGGGATAGGCCTCGGTAAAGGCGGGCATAAGGGGGAGAAGCTGTGCTTTTCCGAAGGCAACGGTCGCCGCAACGCGCAAATTCCCTTGTGGCCGCCCGCTCATGGAGAGGGCTAGTTCCTCGGCCTTAGTGACGCCCGCCGAGATTTCCGCGCAGCGCTCATAGAAGGATCGTCCCTCCAAAGTCGTGGAAATCTGCCGGGTCGAACGATTGAGCAAGCGCACGCCGAGCCGGTCTTCGAGCTGATTGATCTGCTTGCTGACCGCAGAAGGCGTGAGGCCGAGCGCGCGGGCCGCGGCCGAAAAGCTTCCGTGATCAACCACATGGGCGAACAGGATCATCTGACTGGCGATATCCATCGCTTCCGCTCCATCTATTCCGTCAGGTCAAAGCTGCTATGACCAATCTGGCGGTTATAAAATGCTGCATCGCAGTATACATATATTGCATCGCAGCATAAATATGGCTGCAGCTTCTTTCTTTCGCAAGTGCAAAAAGGAAAATTCGATGACTGACAAGGTACAGAACCTTTCCGGCCCGACGCTGAGCTACACCGATATCCGTGAAGCCGTCGATGCGGCTCATCGGCTCCGGAGCGAAGAAATCATCCGCCTCGGCCATGCCGCGGGCGCAGGCCTTAAAAAAGCCTATAAGGGGGTGGGCAAGGCTTTTGCCGATCTCACCCTCCGGACCGCAATGACGGCCGAGCGGCGGGAAGAGTTTGCCCTGCCTATTCTCAAAGGCCGGGTGAATTATGACTAGCACCGCAAGCCTTCCAGGCGCGGCGGCGGGGCCGGTAGAGGATTTAGCCCCCGTCATCCGCCGCCTGGGACGGGAGGAACGGGCCGAAATGCTGGCCCATTTCCTCCGGCTTGACGAGAAAAGCCGCTATTTCCGCTTTGGCTACCCGGCGGCGGAAAACACCATCCGGCGGTATTGCGAGATGGAGCCGGTTCTTGAGCCGGTCATTATCGGCGCTTTCATCGGCGGCACGCTTCGGGGTATTGCTGAAATCCGTCCGCTTGAAAATGCCGTCCATCAGGAAGCGGAGCTCGCCTTCTCGATCGAGGAAAACTGGCAGAGCCTCGGCCTTGGGCATACCCTGATGGCCGAAGCGATGGTGGAGGCGCGCCTCAAAGGCATCCCGAAACTCCAGCTGAGCTGTCTTCCCGATAACTTCCGCATGCGTCGCCTCGCCGAACAGTTCGGCGCGCATGTGACGCGCCAGACCGGCCAGATCAGATGCGAGTTCTCGCTTCAACGGCCCGGGAAACTGACCACCGCCGGGTCTACAGCGTGGCAGTGACCCGAATACTGGCGGCCCCGTCCGTCGGCCCCTCAACCTGTCCACCCGCTAGTTGCTAGTACAGGGTGGATTGCTGACGGGCGGGGAGTTCGGCATCATCGATGCCAGTATTGAAGCCGGGGGGAGAGCCCCTTTCGCCATCTCGCCGGCGGTCGCGAGTGCGAAGAAAGGCGCGGCCTCGATCCAGCGGCGATAGGCCTCCGTCAAATGATCCGTTTCCTTGGCAAGGGAATTGGGATTAACCGGGCCGTAGAGCGCCTCCAGTTCTTCCAGGGTCGTGATGGCATGGGGATCGGTCATTTGACTTATCCTTAATTTTCATAAAATCATCGTTAAAATACGCGAAATCATGGTTAAAATCGCCTTAATTTCACATAATTAGCCTTTTTCCCGTTTTTTCGCCAATTCCAGTTCCGCCGCCCATTTCTCCGCCCAGCGATCGAAGAGAGCAAGCTGTTTTGTAAGGTCTTCGCCGAGCGGTGTATAGCCATAGCCTTCCCCTTCCTGATGAGTGACAAGGCCGAGTGCGCGGAGGCTTTTGAGCCGCGTGTTGAGAAGGCTCGGCGATATATCGCCACAGCGCGCCTGCAGATCCCGGAAGGTAAGGGGGCCTTCCCGCAACTCCCAAAGAATACGAAGCGTCCAGCGCTGCCCCAATATATCGAACAGCACCATCACGGGCCGTCCCGTTGTGCTCCCGCGCGACGGGTTTCCGGGCGCCAGGGTCATGTTTCGCTCCTTCGCTTGACGCTACAGAAAATGTAGCATATGGTTTGCTACAGATTTTATAGCACAAGGAAGATGGCAATGAAACAGTCTCTCACTCCGCTTGATCCGCCTTATGCCGCCGATGTTGCCGCCATGCTCGATAAATATCCAAAGTCGAAGGGCTATCTCCTGACATTGTTCCGGGTTTTTGCGAACAGTGCCCGCTTTGTTAAAAAAGGGGTTCCCAACCTACTGGATGACGAGAGCCCGCTCCCTCTCCACATAAGGGAGATTGTCATCCTCCGCACCACGGCCAATAAAGGATGCGAATATGAATGGGGCGTGCATGTGACGATCTTTGCAAAGAAAGCCGGACTTTCGGAAGCCGCTCTCTATGCCACGGTCCATGAGGACGCCACGGCGCCCTGCTGGGAGGCGAAGGAGCAGAACCTTATCGCCGCCATTGATGAATTCTGCCGGTTCGGTCGATTGACCGAAGATGTAAAAGCGACCTTCGAAGAGAACTGGAGCAAGGAACAACAGCTTGAAATCCTCGCCCTCATTGGCGCCTATCATACGATCAGCTTCGTCGCCAATCTCTCTTCCATCGAAGGAGAGGCCTTTGCGGCCCGCTTTCCGGCGAAAGAAAAGGCTGAGTTGTCAGGGAAGGTTTAGAAGTCTCAAAAGATCTTCCATGCGTTTGAAGGGGACCGCGCCGGTGGCGGCGAGGGGGCCGGGATCGTTGTGGGGGGCGTAGGCGAAGCAGCGCATCTTGGCGCGCGCGGCGCCGGTTACGCCGGAGAGGCTGTCCTCGATCACCACGGCATCTTCGGGCGCAACGTCGAAGGCCTTGGTGGCGGCAAGGAAAAGGGCGGGGTCGGGTTTCGCGATCCCAAGCACATAGGCGGAGAAAAGATGGCCGCCGAACCGCTCCATTAGGCCGGTCTGGCCCAAAGTGATCGCCATCTTGTCGAGCCCGCCATTTGACGCGACGCAAAAGGGGATATTTGCGGTCTCCAGCCGATCAAGGATATCAAAAACCCCTTCGACCACCTCAACCCCCTGCCGGAGGCGGTTAAATTCCTCCTCATATATTTCATCACGCCAGTTTGCGGGCAGCGAAATGCCGGATGCGGTCACTTCCGCCTCGATATCGCGGAGGATCCAGCCCGTATAGCGCGCCGTGCATTCTTCGACCGAGAGATCGAGACCATAGCGTTGCAGGCTTTCGGCGACGACCGCGTTCGCAACCGGTTCCGTATCCACAAGGACGCCGTCGCAATCGAAAATAACGAGTTTCGGGGGCATTGCGGGCATCCGGCTCTCTCCTATCGCCGCCGGCTCGCCATGGCGATGCGCATCAGGGCGCGGCGGCAGATGGTTTCGGCAGGGTACCCGGTCGTCTTGCAATCGATTTCCGCCTTTAAGGTAATATCGAGACCCGTCGCCATATGGGCCGCGCCTTTACCGGAAATCTGGATGGCGGCCTTTTTCTGATTGTAATAGGGAATGCCGGATTTCCGGATGGCATCCTCGGGGCGCATGCCCGCATCGCGAAGCGCCGCCGCCTTATGAAGCTGTTTCAGCTGGTTCTGGATCAGGCGGAGAAAGGCGATCGGACTTTCGCCCGCCTCGAACGCGCGACCCAGAAGACGTTCCAGCCGGTCAAGCTGACCGAGAAGCGCCGCATCCATGATGTCAAAAACGTTTTGATCGGACGAATCGCCGATAATTTCCCGCACTTCGTCGAGGGTGAGCGGCGCTTCGCGCTTTCCATGATAGAGAATGAGCTTGTCGAGCTCCTGCCGGGAAATAGCGCGGTCGCCACCGAGATTCTCCCGAAGATAATCGGTGATCTCGCGGGTTGGGTGAATGCCGTTACTCCCCAGCATCTCCTGGATCAGGCCGTTCATATCCTGCGCCTTGTCATGAAAGCAGGGCGTCACGGCGCCATGGGGGGCCCCCTTCACCATTTTGACAAGCGCGCTGTCTTTCTTAAGGTCCCCCGCCTCGATCACGACGATGCTGCCCTCAAGCGGCAGATCGGCAAGGCTTGCGACCTGGTCCTTGTGATTGCCGGTTGCATTCCGAAGGCGCACCACTCGCTCCCCGCCCATCATGGAAAGGGCCGTGGCCTCGTCCATCAGGCGGGCGGGATCATGACCAAGCTCGCCCGCGTCAATCTCGGAATAGGAAAAGGGATCGTCGAGAGTGCCGAGAACGCTTAAGCAAAGGGCGCGACCCCGTTCGCGCACCAGCCCCTCATCGGCGCCGTAAAGGAGAAAGAGCCGGAGCTTCGGATCGCGGGACTTCAGGAAGGCATCAAATTTCTGGCCTGGAAGCTCCAAGGATCACCGCCCGGAAAAGAAGACGGAAAGCTGCTGGTTGATCTGCTCCGCCGCGACAAGCGCCGCGCGTTTCTCGGCGTTATTCTCGGCCGAGAGGTTGGCAAATTCCGACTGCACCACGTTATAGGCCGCAACATTCTGGGTCGATCCGCTATAAATGACCTTGTTGGTCGCCGTCTCGATCAACTGGAATCTGCTGGTGAGGTTGAGGTTATAGCGGGTTTTGGTGTCGTCTTGCTGAATGGCAAGACCGACCTTCTGGGTCTCGACGCTGATATTAAGGTGATAGAGCGCCTTGGCCGGATAGCCTTTCGGCGTCATCAGATCGAGAAGCTCATTTCGAAGGATCTGCTGGGTCCGGCCCCGGATCGGCTCGATATAAATCGCCGCCAGCTTTTCCTGCACTGCCGCGCTATGTGTGCGCTCGCCATAAAGCGGCTGCCAGCCACAGGCGGAGAGCAGGCCCAGAAGGGCGATGACAAGACTGACCCTAAATAACGACATTGACGATCCGGTTGGGCACAACGATGATTTTACGAATGGGCACGCCATTGATCGCATTCTGCACGGATTGCTGATTGAGTGCAATTTCCTCGATTTTTTCGCGCGTCTCGTCGGGTGCTACCTCTATGGTGGCGCGAAGCTTGCCCTTGACCTGTACGGCCATGGTAATCTGCGATTCCACGGTCAGTTCCGCGCGGGCGACCGGCCAGGGCGTATCCACCAAAATGGTGTCATGGCCGAGTGTCTCCCACATCTCTTCGGCGAGGTGGGGCATCATCGGGGCAATAAGCTTAACAATGGTTTCCATGGCTTCGCGCAGCGCCCATTGAGTTCCTAGGTCATCCTCCCAAGTGAAATCGTTCAGAACTTTCATGAATTCATAAATGCGTGCGATGGCATTGTTGAAATGCAGATCCTCAATATTCCGGGTAACATGTGCTATTGTTTTATGTGTGGCCTTGCGAAGGTTTAGCGCGTTATCCGAAAATCCTGTAGGAACATCCGTGCCGACAGCACATATTCCGATCATATTTTCGCCAATATAGCGATAGAGACGTTGGACAAACCGCCAGGCGCCGGTCGCGCCCGCATCGGTCCATTCCATATCGCGGTCCGGCGGGCTGTCGGACAGGACGTACCAGCGCGCGGCATCGGCGCCGAATTTGTCGATGATGGCCCCGGGATCGACGACATTCTTTTTCGACTTCGACATTTTCTCGACGCCGCCGACCTTGACCGGCTTGCCGGTCGCCATTTCGATCAGCTCGCCCGCATCACTATAGGTTACTTCCTCGGGCAGCAGCCATTCACCGGTGGAACTGCGGTAGGTTTCATGGGTGACCATACCTTGGGTGAACAGCCCGGCAAAGGGTTCGTCGAGGTTCGACCAGCCGGTCTCCTTCATGGCGCGGGAATAGAAGCGCGAATAGAGAAGATGCAGGATCGCATGTTCGATCCCGCCGATATATTGATCGACCGGCAGCCAGTAGTCGGCCTTGTCGCGCTCCACCGGCACATCGGCACGAGGGGAGCAGAAGCGCGCGAAATACCAGGACGAATCGACGAAAGTATCCATCGTGTCGGTTTCACGCGTCGCCTCGCCGCCGCATTGGGGGCAGGCGACATGCTTCCAGGTCGGATGATGATCCAGCGGGTTGCCGGGTTTGTCGAAGGTAACGTCGTCCGGCAGCAGGACGGGCAGGTTCTCGGCCTTTTCCGGCACCGTGCCGCACTTCTCGCAATGGACGACCGGGATCGGGCAGCCCCAGTAGCGCTGGCGCGACAGGCCCCAGTCGCGGAGGCGGAAATTCACCTGCGCCGTGCCCTGGCCCTTTTCCTCCAGCCGGCGAATGATCTCTTCCTTCGCGGCCTCGACATCCAGGCCGTTCAGAAAGTCCGAATTGACGATTTTGCCGGGCCCGGTATAGGGCGCATCGCTGATGTCCGCTGCGGCCTCGCCATTGGCGGCGACCACGGGAAGAATTTCAAGACCGTATTTCCGCGCGAAGTCAAAGTCGCGCTGGTCATGGGCGGGACAGCCAAAGAGCGCGCCCGTGCCGTAATCCATCAGGACGAAGTTCGCAACATAAACGGGGAGGCGCTTGCCCTCGATAAAGGGATGTTTCACGAAAAGCCCGGTATCCGCGCCCCGCTTCTCGGCCTTTTCGATGGCTTCCTCGCTTGTCCCCATCTGGTGACATTCGGCAACGAAGGCGGCGATCTTCTCATCGCTTTTGGCGAGCTTCTGGGTCAGCGGATGATCGGCGGAAATGGCCATGAAGCTTGCGCCGAACAGGGTGTCGGGGCGGGTCGTATAAATCTCGATCCCGCCGTCACCCTCCGACAGCTCGAAGGTGACATGGGCGCCGGTGCTGCGGCCGATCCAGTTCTGCTGCATCAGGCGCACGCGGTCGGGCCAGCGGTCGAGATGGTCGAGGCTTTCCAGCAGCTCCTCGCTGTAGTCGGAAATGCGGAACATCCATTGATTGAGCTTGCGCTTTTCGACCACCGCGCCGGAGCGCCAGCCCTTGCCGTCGATCACCTGCTCGTTGGCGAGCACGGTCATATCGACCGGGTCCCAGTTGACCCAGCTTTCCTTGCGGTAGACGAGACCCTTTTCGAGGAAATCGAGGAACAGGCGCTGCTGATGCCCGTAATAGCCAGGATGGCAGGTCGCAAACTCCTTGCTCCAGTCGAGCGAGAGGCCCATGGATTGCAGCTCGCCCCGCATATGGTCGATATTGGCATAGGTCCATTCGGCCGGATGCACGCCCTTGTCGCGCGCCGCATTCTCCGCCGGCAGACCGAAGGCATCCCAACCCATCGGATGCATGACGTTGAAGCCTTGCGCTTTTTTATAGCGGGCGACCACATCCCCCATGGTGTAGTTGCGGACATGGCCGATGTGTATGCGGCCCGACGGATAGGGAAACATCTCCAGCACATAATATTTTTCGCGCGAAGGGTCGGCCTCCACCTCGAAACTTTTCTTCTCGGCCCAGACGGCCTGCCACTTGGCTTCGACTTCTTTCGCATTATAGCGGGACATGGAAATTTTCCCGTTCACTTCTCAAAATCTGACAATCGGAATTGGCGCCGCGCCGCGAAAGTCTCTTTTCGGAGCGTTCGGACGGCGCGGAGTATAGGATTATTGGCCTTCACGCGCTACCCTAAGCTCGCGCGCCTTGGCCAGAATGGCATTTTCAAGGTCGGTGATGACTTTGGGGGCGAGGGGGACGGCGATCCACTGGTTGGCCGCATCCAGGTTCTGCTTGAAGGCAGTGACGCGGAGTCCGTCGGCCCGGAGCCGCCGGTCGAGGATATAGACGGTGACCTTGAACCGCTCACTTGGCGAATCCGGCGAGGAATACCAGTCCGTGATGATCACGCCGCCGAACGGATCGGCGGAGGAGAGGGGCATGAAGGAGAGCGTATCGAGAGAGGCGCGCCAGAGATAGGCATTGACCCCGAGGCCGCCGCCCCCCGTACCGTTGCCGCCGTTCTGCAGATCCTTGTCGTCGCTTCCGAACAGGCCGCCCTTGCCGAAGATCGTCTGTTCGTTTTTCACGCCGGTCTGGTAGACGACGCCGCGGCTTTTTTCCGGAAATGTCGATTTCGCGCCGAGATCGGCATCGCAGCCCGCCAGCAACAGGGAGACAATGAGTCCTGTCAGGGTAAAAATCAGTCGGCGTTTCATATTCGTTAAAACCTCTAGGATCCGTAGTCGTTCGCCTTTTTTCGCGGGCTTTGCCCTCCGCGTACCGACAGATAAACCGCGTAAATACGGCAAAATCAAGAATGCTGAGTTTATGCCAGCTTTCTCCCTTTGAGAACAGGAGAAAATGATAGTTTACAGAACTGTCAAGAATGGTCTGCATCGACACATGGTCCCGAATTCCGGAAAAGGGCAGCACAAAAAATTTGCGTGATGCCTGTCACAGGACGTTCCGCATCGCTTGACCGGGAGAGGTCCGGTCCTTTTAGATCGGCGCGCATGACAGACAATGTCATTTTCTGCCTTTCAAGTTCCACCCCTCAAACTTCGCAGTCCCAGGACTGCCAGGAGACAGAATGAAAAAAGCAATTTTAAGTACAACCGCTCTCGTCACAGCCGGTGTGCTGGCGAGCGGTACGGCCAGCGCCTCCGATAAAATCAAACTCGGTCTCGGCGGCTATATGCAGAGCACCTATTTCTATCAAAGTGCAGACGATACCGGCGCTGCCCAGGACAGAACATCCGACCGCGTGACCGAGGAAGGTGAAGTCTGGTTCACGGGCGAAACGACACTCGACAACGGCATCAGGTTCGGCGTGAATGTTCAGCTTGAAGCCTATACCAAGACGGACCAGATCGACGAAACCTACATCTATGTCGATGGATCGTTCGGCCGGGTTGTTCTGGGTTCCGAGGACAGCGCCTCCTACCTGATGCATTACACCAGCCCGTCACCGGTTCCGATGTTCGGTGCCGATTCCGCCAACATTTACCCGACAGGCCTTCTCATCACGACCTATACGGATATGTTTTCCGACGCGGACAAGATCACCTACTTCACGCCGCGGTTTGCCGGGTTCCAGTTCGGCGCTTCCTATGTCCCGGACGGAGATTTTGAGACGGGCTCCGGCGGTAAAAACCAGTATCAGGCGCCCAGCCTGAAAAATGGACTTGATCGGGGCTGGTCTGCCGGCGCCAATTACGTTAACAAGTTTGGCGGCGTCGATGTCGCGATTTCTGCTGGTTATCAGTCCGCGAATGTTTTCAATCAATCCGAAGATTACACGGAATACAGTTTCGGAACAAACGTAGGCTATGCCGGCTTCACTCTCGGGGCGGGCTATGCGGTCGATAACGACATCAATGGCATTGCCGACAATGACAGCAAGGCCTGGTCGGTTGGCCTTACCTATGGCCGGGATAAATGGCAAGTCGGTATCCAGTATTCAAAGGAAACGTTGGAACCTGCTGCAGCTGCGGATAGTGATGCGACAATTATGGTTGTGGGTGGCCAATATACCCTGGGTCCGGGCATTACAGCCTTTGGCGGTGTTCAGAGGGATGACAACGACACTCTTGCGGCCAGCACGGCGACCGTCATGGCGGGGACGACCTATACTTATTTCGTCGGGACGTCCCTTTCCTTCTAGGATAATGGATTCAAAACGCGGGAGGGGCAGGTTTTCCTGCCCCTTTTTTGTTTCAGAACCGGGAGTGTTGGAAAACATTCGATTCTGAATATCCCCGGAATGCGGCAAATAAGGCGAAAAGAAGAAAATACGGCCACTGCCTCACCTACTCCTGCATTCGCTGCAGAAATGCCGACGGGAGCTGTGAATCCGGTAATTTGAAAAAACCCCGCATTTTCACTGTCTTCAACCAGAATGTGGCTTTTTGAGCACAGTCGGGCATTTTTGGGATTTTTACTATCGTCTTCGGCTTGACCGGAGGGGCATTAACCCTCTTTACTCGCTCTTGACTAACAGGGCCGTCAGGTCTTGCGTCTGTATTTTAATCTATTTCTCTAGCTTTCAGTATGAGCAGAGGGGAGACAAAATGAAAAAAGCAATCTTGGGCACGACCGCGCTTGTCGCCGTTAGTGCAATGGCTGCAGGAACGGCTTCTGCATCCGACAAAATCAAGCTGGGTGTTGGCGGTTACATGCAGAGCACCTACTTCTACCAGAGCGCCGATGAGCCTTCTGGTACTTCCGACCGTACCCCGGACCGGATGACGCAGGAAGGCGAAATTCACTTCAAGGGTGAAACCACGCTCGACAACGGCATCAAGTTCGGTGTCAACGTTCAGCTCGAAGCTTACACCGCAACTGACCAGATCGACGAAACCTACATCTATATCGACGGTTCCTTCGGTCGTATCGTTGCCGGTTCTGAAGACAGTGCCGCATATCTGATGCACTACACCAGCCCGTCACCGGTTCCGATGTTCGGCGCCGATTCTCCGAACATCTATCCGACGGGCCAGGTTAACACTTCCCGTCCTGACATGTTCGCCGACAAGGACAAGATCACCTACTTCACGCCGCGGTTTGCCGGCTTCCAGCTCGGTGTTTCCTATGTTCCGGACGGGGACAATGAAACCGGTTCCGGCAACAGCCCGTACCAGGCTCCGTACCTCGAAAACGGCATCGACCGTGGCTGGGCAGCGGCTGCCAACTACGTGAACAAGTTCGGTGGCGTTGACGTTGCTTTGTCCGCTGGCTATGAGTCGGCGAACGTTACGACGGGTACCCCGACGGTTGCAACTCCGGGTACCAGCGGTGAAGACTACTACGAATACGCTTTCGGTGCACAGGTCGGTGTTGCCGGGTTCACCATCGGTGCCGGTTACGGAACTGACAACAACATCGGCGGCGTCAAGGACAACGACAGCAAGGTCTGGTCTGCCGGCCTGACCTATGGCATGGGCCCGTGGTCCGTTGGTGCCCAGTACTCCAAGAAAACCTTTGATCCTGCTGTTGGCAGTAATACGGATCAGACGATCTGGGTTATTGGTGGTCAGTACACCCTCGGCCCGGGCGTTACCGCGTTTGGTGGTGTTGAAATCGATGATAACGATCTGACGGCTTCCACCGCTACGCGGATGGCCGGCAAGACCAACACCTTCTTCGTTGGTACGTCTCTCTCCTTCTAATTTGAAGGAAAGTCGGAATAAGAAGGAGGGCAGGAAACTGCCCTCCTTTTTTGTTGTTTATAATCTGATGCTTCGTTACTTATTTAGGGCAGAAGTTTTATAAAGAGGTATAATCAGAGGCAATGGGCGGGATAATCTGGCTGGCATCCTATCCGAAGTCGGGAAATACCTGGACGAGGACATTTCTCCATAATCTGCTGTTGAACCCGGAAAAGCCGGTCGACATTAACAGCATTACCCGCTTCACACTCGGCGATTCCGATCGCGGCTGGTTCGAGAAAGCGGGCGGTAAGCCCTATAAAGACTATTCGCTCCGCGAAATCGCTGAGCTCCGACCGAAAGTGCACAAGGCTTTTACGGAATCCTATCCGGATTCAGTTTTCGTCAAGACGCATCATGTCTTTGGCAAGGCCTTTGGCGTTCCGCTGATTTCTATGGAATATACGGCGGGGGCGATTTACATCGTTCGCAATCCGCTGGATGTTGTGACCTCTCTTTCAGATCATTTCGGCCTCAGTCTGGATGAAGGGATCGATCTTTTGAATAACCCTAAGGGACGGGCGGAAGATGCGGATGCGGATGGCACAGTGGAGCATGTTCTTGGCTCCTGGTCCGGCCATGTCCAGTCCTGGATGCCGTTCGATCGCCGTTATATGTATATCATGCGCTATGAGGACATGTTGGAAAAGCCGGTGGAGACCTTTGGCGGCGTGTCCCGTTTTCTCGGTCTCAATCCGCCGGAAGAACGGCTTGCCCGTGCTGTTGAATTTTCTTCCTTCGATGTTGTTCGTAAGCAGGAAGATGAAAAGGGGTTCTTCGAGCAGTCGAAGAAGAACAAGAGATTTTTCCGGGTCGGAAAGGCAGGCCAATGGAAAGATGTACTTTCTGATGCCCAGGTGAAAAAAATCGTCAAATGTCACTACGACACCATGAAGCATTTCAACTATCTTCCCGACTGACCGACAGAAGAAGGCGGAATTAAGCTATGGGTGGCATTATCTGGCTCGCGTCTTATCCGAAATCGGGAAATACCTGGGTTCGGACCTTTCTGCATAATCTGCTTTTGAACGCGGATCGGCCAGCGGATCTGAATGAGTTGACGAAATTCACGATCGGGGACCGGAACAAGATCTGGTAT
This sequence comes from Alphaproteobacteria bacterium, assembly GCA_006226265.1. Classification (GTDB taxonomy): domain Bacteria; phylum Pseudomonadota; class Alphaproteobacteria; order Sneathiellales; family Sneathiellaceae; genus Sneathiella. Next base: position 19,372 of record SBHH01000072.1, read on the forward strand.
GAGAATCTAACCGGCCGCCCTTTTTCAAGTTTCAGCGAGGAGGAGGTTGCACGGCTCACCCCGCGGGTGCATCGGGCCTATATGGCGACGCGGCCCGATTCCGTTTTCGTGAAAACCCATAGCTGGCTTGGCAAATCCCATGGCGTGCCGCTGATTACGCCGGAATGCACGGCGGGCGCCGTCTATATCATCCGTAACCCGCTCGATGTGGTGATTTCCCTCTCCGATCATTATGGCCTGACCCTGGACGAGGGGGTCGAGATGATCACGAACCCCGAAGCCTATA
>SBHH01000011.1 GCA_006226265.1 Alphaproteobacteria bacterium
GGCGGTCCCTTTCAGATCGCCCGTGTCGGCGGCGAGGCTCGCCCCGTCGAGATGGATATCCAGCCCCTCGAAGGTGAGCACCCGGCCCTTATTGAAATGAAGGCGTAAAGCATCGATGCGCGTCTCCGCAGCAATGCGGTCGGGATCATGCACGATGACGCGGTAATCGCCGGAATGAAGCTCGACCGCCCCTTCACCCAGCAACACGCCCTTCGCCGGAGATGGCAGGAATTTCACTTCCAGGTAGGGCGCGCCCTGGGCGGGATAATAGGGGCGCGAGGGGAACGCCACGGCCGTCGCCTCATAGACTTGAAGCCGGGCGTCGAGTGCCGCCTGAACCTTTCGATAACTCATTGGTAGCATACCTCGTAAAGAATGCCGGCGCCGGTATCGGCAACGATCACCTGCAGAAGAGTGAAGACATCCGATCCGATCAGAAGATCGTCATCCGCCTTCGGCACAACGCTCTCGCATTCGATGAGGGCATAGTGATAGGGCGCGGTGATCACGCTGCCCGCGACATTCTTGCTGTCCCGCAGGCTCTTTTCGGTGCGGACGAGGCGGATGGCCGTCTCGCTCAGCGTCTCAACCCCCACACTTCCCGGCTCGTAGGCCGATTGCGTTTTCTGGCGGAGCGTCGCGCGCACTGCGGCCTCGCCGATACGGTCGAAAAGCGTGCGGACGGTTTTCCGGATCTGTTCGTTGCGCATTTTCACCCCCGCTGGACGTCGTTCTGGCCGGTCCGCGCACCGATCTGGCGCAGGAGACGAAAGACGAAGCTCGGCTCCATCCTGCCGTTCGAATAGGCGACCTCGATGGGGCCGATTTTCTCGCGGGCGATGCTCCGCTGATCGAGGCCCGCCCCGTCCTTCAGGAACGTATCGGCAAGCTCCAGCGCCGCGACCCGCAAGGCATGGGGAAGACCGGAGATTTCCCGCCCGTCGCGGTCATACGCACCGCTTCTTGGCCATTTGAGGCCCTGGTCCCAGTCAAGGACCCGCCCCGGATAATCGAAGCTGTCGATATGGAGTGCGGCGCGGATCAGCGCCTCCTCCCGCTGGCCATCGGCTGCGCTGGTCCAGTCGTCATTGGCAAGGGCGGTGAAATGGCTGTCCGCCTCCGCCAGCGAGACATAGCTGGTCGCCCCGGTCACGCCGCTGCCGGTTTCGGTAATAAGGGTCATCGTGATTTCCCGCTGTTGGTGGCTTCAGAAAGGCCCGGGCGGGCACGAGGGATTGCTGCCCCTTCGCCCGCCCGCGCCCATTTATCCGGCGAGGCGGACGGCCAGTTCCGGCCGCACCAGCGCCACGCCCCACAGGATGTCGAACTCCCAGACCACCTGCTTGTACTGGCGGGAGACTTCCAGCCGGAGGGAAATGCCGGTCACCGGATCGGTCATCGACATGATCTGGCTGCCAAGGCCCATCTCCTGCGTGCTCTGGGCGAGCGGACGGTTCGCAAAGGCGAAGGCGTCGCGGTTGAAGACGAGATTGACCACATGATCATCGACGAAGGTGATCGCTGCGTTATCGGCGGGGGCCGAGGTGATCGCGGGCGAGATGGTGAGGGTCGTCTCCGTGCCCGAAAGATCGCTCGCGGCGAGGACGGCATATTGCTGCTCATCGCCATTGATCGTGAAGATATCGCCGACCGAGGGCTTGGTGGTGAAACCGTCCGCGATGAGCGTCGAGCCGGTCTGCGATGCCCCCTTCACGAGGGAGGTTCCGGCCGCGCCCCGGACATGGGTAGCGACATGATCGTCGCTATACCAGTCGATGCCGTATTTCCGGCCGATCTCCCCTTCGATCCGGGCGGAGGCGGAGCCGGAACGATCCACATCCGCAAAGGCGGAAAGATCGAGGGCATTGGCCTCCGCGTCGAAATCGAGCACGCCATAGCGGTTTTCCTTGGGCGCTTTCTGCTCCAACAAGAGCTTTCGCGCCGCCGTCGCCGCCGTCGCATCGGTCCCGAACGGCGTGGTGCCGGGCGTGCCGACCAGGCCATAGACGCCGGTATATTCCGCATGGATCGACTGGTTGACCGCATTGGCGAGTGCGCGGATGGCGGCGCTCGCCTGCACGGGAAGGAAATCCTCCCGCGCGTCGATCTCCATCATTTCCTTGTCGGTCAGGTAGAAATCCGCCTTCTTCCAGTTGGAAAGCTCGATCTGCACCTTTTCAAGGCTGGTCGCGCCGGGGGATGGCGGGGTGGCGCCGGGCGTCACGTCCTCCGCCGTCAGGGCCGAGGGAAGCACCACGTCGATGGTATCGCCCTTCGCCGCCGCATCGGCGCTGAAATCGCCGTTCACGAGGCGCGGCATGACCGTCTGTTCGCGGAGCGCCATCAGCCCGCGCGCGAGGATTTTCGGCATGGCCGCCGAGATATCATTTGCCATTTTTCTAGTCTCCAGAATGAGTTGTCGGATGAATGCGGCCCGTCCCGGACCTGCCGCCTCTCGCGGACTGAAAGCGCCCCGCCGTTACAGGGTCACCGCGACCTTCCCGGTCGCGATATCCTCGATCCGGGCGGTGAGCGCATAGGGATTTCGGGAATTGAGATTTTGCCCCGCGGGCCGGGCGGCCGGGTCCATGCCGCTGCCGCTCGCGCGGCTCGGCACGAAGGCGCGGGCGAAGATGGGGGAAGCCCGCATCTCGCCCACCAGCTGTTCCAAAGTGACGGGCGCCCCGGTCTCGGTCTCGCGAAGGCTTCCGTCATCCGCAATCACGCGAAGGACGGGCGCACCCGCCTCCTCCGTCACCGTAAGGCGGGATTTGAGATGCGGCATCAGAAGCTCTGCCACACCGCCCGCCTTCATCAGAACCTCGTTTGCGCGCGTTGTGATGAAAAAGGCGGCGTTGCTTTCTTTGAGGCGCGCAATCTCCGCATCCTTCTCGCGCGCCGTCGCTTCCAGCGCCGTGCGCTGCTCACTTTCCCGCTCCGCCGCACGGGTCAGGATATCGGCGACCATCGCAGGGTCCTCCCCAAGCTCCCGCCAGGCCTTTAGTTCGCGCGTGGCGGCCTGATGCGCGCTCCGTTCCTTTTCAAGCGCGGAGGTGAGCCCCGACACATCGAGAAGGCCGGCGAGATCGGGATCGAGAGCGAAACCATCCTCGCCCTCCCGCGCGGCATAAAGCGGGCGATAGACGTCGGGCACTTCGGTGAGATCGGCGAGGGTTATCGGAAAGTCAAACATCGGGCACCTCAATAAAAAAGCCCCGGCAAAGCGGGGCTGTGGATCGGATCATTAGAATTTCAAATGCGCTCAGTCGGGCGCGGCATTCACTTTCAAGCTGTCGGACAGGAGGCCCCGCGACTTTGCCTCCCGCAAGAGGTCTTCGGCACTGACATCGCCGAGCTTTCGCGCTTCCAGCAGGAAGGAAAGCTCGTCCCCGCTCGCCTTTTGTGCGCCGAAATTCGCGCTCACCCCGATACTTCCGCTGCGCGGGATATCGAGCCAGTCGGCGAACAGGGCAAGGAGCGCATTCAGGCTATCCTCCAAATTCATGGCCATGGCGGAAAGCGGCGACAGGGCATCGGCGGCATCAAGGGCGCGGCCCGTTGCCGTCTCCGCTTCCTTCGGCGTCTCGAACTGCAGGCCGAAAAGCTGCATGGCCTTTTCAAGGGCCTCCAGCTCCCGCGCGCCCGCCTCCAGCGCCGCGCCGGAGCTTTCGACATAGTAATAGCGCCCCTCACTCTCGCTGGTGGTCAGCACCTTGTTGGGGCCGACCTCAATCGGGCCGTCGATCTCGGGGTTGTACCCGCTCGCGGCCAGAATGGGGAAAGAGGCGACATTGAGCGCGTTTCGCTGATCGGAGCGGATCTGGTAATGCTCAAGATTGAGGAAAGCGAGATCCTCAAGCGGCGGCTCGGCGGCAAGATAACCCGTCCGCCCCGTATAGAGGGTGACGAGCGGGATGCGGCCAAGGCTGTTTTCGCCCGACGCCGTCTCGATCCATTTG
>SBHH01000020.1 GCA_006226265.1 Alphaproteobacteria bacterium
AGCCTTTGTGGTTGTCGCCGAACAAAAGAGTTTTACCCGAGCAGCAGCAAAGCTGAGCATTTCCCAATCAGCGCTTAGCCAGATCGTGCGGCGGCTTGAAGAACGTCTTGGCGTCCGTCTTTTGGCGCGGACAACCCGAAGCGTTGGACCTACGGAAGCAGGGGAGCGGCTTGTTCAGTCTCTTGCTCCTATGCTTTATGAACTCGACCAGCGGATCGATGATTTGAGCATGTTCCGGGATAAGCCTGCGGGTACGATCCGTATTACGACTGTTGAACATGCCGCCAAGGCTGTTCTCTGCCCGACTTTGGCGAAAATCCTTCCTGCGTATCCTGATATTACCGTGGAGATAATAATTGATTATGGCCTGACTGACATTGTCGCAGATCGGTTCGATGCCGGAGTTCGGTTGGGAGAGCAGGTTGCAAAGGACATGATAGCCGTTCGGATTGGGCCAGACATTCCGATGGCGATTGTTGGGTCACCTGATTATCTGTTGACCCATGCCGAGCCGACCAAGCCTCATCAGCTGGTGGAACATCGTTGCATTAATCTCAGACTTCCCTCTTCGGGAACGCTAAATGCCTGGCGACTTATCAATGACGGTCGAGAGACAAGAGTGCGCGTTGAAGGCCCACTTATTTTTAATACGATTGATTTGATACGGGATTCAGCATTGAACGGTCTTGGGCTCGCTTACCTTCCCCTTGATCAGGTGCAGACATACTTAGACAGCGGTGAGCTACAAGTTGTTCTTGGTAATTCAACGCCGCCCTTGCCGGGTTATCATCTCTATTATCCTAACAGGCGGCATTCCTCCCCGGCGTTCAAGTTACTGGTGGATGCCTTGCGCTATCGGCCGAAGCGACGGGCAAAAATATAAATACGCACAAGTACCGCGCAACAGGCCGCAAGATCGGCGACTATTGCCGCTTATCGGCAATCGGCCTCCGCTCGGTCAATGGCCGTCCGCGCCTCCTCAATCAGCGCATAGGCTGCGTTTTTCCATTCCTCCATGCTAAAGGGCTGGCGCTCCTCGACCTCCGGGCTGTCATACGGCCAGTAATTGAGGCCACATATATAAATATCCGGATCTTCAACCAGCCAGAAGTTGAGACGTATCGTCTTGATGCGGATATCATCGAACGCATCACTTCCAACGAAAGTGGCGTGTTCACGAAAAGCGTCCCAGCGTCTTTGTTTCAGATGACGCCTGCGCCTCCGTATGATGTCATGCCCGCTCAACCATCCCCTGACTGCGTGATATATGGCGTCGGCGACATGATCCGCGACGCCTTCTATCCCGTATTTTGCTACCAGACCCCGTTCCGCCTCGCGAAGGCCCATACGTGCTTCTTTGAAGGCTTCCCGTGTGTGTTGGTTCAACTCTTTATGTCGATCCATCTGCTTCCTATATGCTTCTATTTCTGGGTTTTCGGATTTGTTTGTTAACGCAGAAACGCCGCCAAGTTATTGACTTAGCGGAATTTGTGTTGGTTGCGGGGGAGGGGGTAGGATTTGAACCTACGACCTTCATATTATAAGCTTGAGTTCCACATAATGACCGAGAAATATCTTAATCACAATCCCTAACCTATCCGGCTTTATCGCTTCAATTCAAAAGACCTTTCTTGCAAATCGTGGAAATGGGAATGGCGGGCAATGCCATTCTTTTGATTTTGCCTTCGCCGCCGACGCATCAAACCCCAGTTGTCAGTTGTTGCGCAAGGACTTAGCCGATATTTCCCCTTGCAATCCCCGCGTGTTTATCCTATGTTTGGATTGCTTTAGGAGAAGGCAAACGTCAGGCATGGCCCTGTCGGGATCCTTCTTTCGGTGGAGAGAAAAGCGGGGCATGGTCCGGCGCATTCTCCTGAAGGGTCCATAGCTTTCCATGGTGTGAGCGTGGTTTTCGGAAAACTTTCCGGGACTGCGCTTTTTTTATGGCCGGTTCCGGTATTCAAGGAACATAATCGCCATGGAAAAGAACACCCTGAAGCATCAGCGCCTTGATGCACTTACGCCATATGCGCGCAATGCCCGCACCCATTCAAAAAAGCAGATCCGGCAGATCGCCGACAGCATCGAGGCATTCGGCTTTACAAATCCGATCCTCGTGGACAGGACGGGCGGCGTCATCGCCGGTCACGGCCGGCTCGAGGCGGCACGGCTCCTCAAGATGGAGAGCGTGCCGACCCTCTGCCTTGCAGATCTGACAGAAAAGCAGGTCCGCGCCTATATCATCGCCGACAACCGCCTTGCGGAACTCGCCGGCTGGGACCGCGAGATCCTCGCCATCGAGCTGCAGGAACTGCTGGCGATCGACCTCGACTTCGATATTACCCTCACGGGCTTCGAGACCCCCGAGATCGATATCCTGATCGGTGACCTCAATGCGGAAAACCCGGATGATCCGGAAAAGGATATCCGTCTTCCCGATACCGGACCGGCGATCACGACGACCGGCGATATCTGGCAGATCGGAAAGCACCGGCTGATCTGCGGCGATGCCACCGATGCGGATGTCTATGACAGTCTTCTGAAAGGCGACAAGGCACAGCTGGTCTTTACCGACCCGCCCTATAACGTCCCCGTTGACGGTCATGTCTGCGGCCTCGGCAGGGTTCGCCATCGCGAATTCGCCATGGCGGCGGGAGAAATGGACGAGGACGCCTTTACCGCCTTCCTTGGCACCGTCTTCCGGAACCTCGCCCGTTTCAGCCAGGATGGTGCGGTGCAGTTTATCTGCATGGACTGGCGCCATACCGGCGAGATGACCGCGGCCGGCAAGACGGACTACCCTTCCCTCCTCAATATCTGCGTCTGGGCCAAGACCAATGGCGGCATGGGATCGCTCTATCGGTCGCAGCACGAACTTGTTTTTGTCTTCAAGGCGGGAACAGGCCGGCATATCAACAATGTCGAGCTCGGCAGGCACGGACGCAACCGGACCAATCTCTGGACCTACGCCGGGATCAACAGCTTCGGCAAAACCCGCGATGCCGATCTTGCCCTGCATCCGACGGTAAAACCCGTCGCCCTGGTTGCCGATGCCCTTCTCGACTGCTCAAAGCGGAACGGCATTATCCTCGATGCCTTCGCCGGCAGCGGTACCACCCTGATCGCGGCGGAGAAAACGGGACGCCGCGGCTTTGGCATCGAGCTTGATCCGCGCTACTGCGATGTCATCGTCAGACGGCTCATCGAGGTCACGGGCGCGTCTGCGGTCCATGGAGCAACGGGCCGGACATTTGATGACATTGCCGCCGACCGGATACAGGACGCCGGTAAGGGCTCTTTCCCGGCCCCGGACAGCAATCACGACGGGAGGACGCCATGACGGAGGGAAAAACGCCTGACGGCGACTATGAGGTCGGTCATGGCCGGCCGCCGAAAGAAACCCGCTGGAAGAAGGGCCAGTCGGGAAATCCGAAGGGCCGGCCGAAGAGCAGGAAGACCGGTCCCCTTGATATCTCGGCCTTTCTCGACGAGCCCGTCACCGCAAGAATTCAGGGCAGAACCAGGAAACTGCATTCCTTCGAGGCCATGGTCTGGCAGATGGCCCAGAAGGCGCTGGCGGGGAACCTGACCAGCGTCATCGGCTTTCTCGAGCTCTGTGAAGAGTATGATCTCATTCATACCCCGGAACCGGAATATGGCGGCGGCGTTGTCACGGTTCCAAGAGGAATGACCGTCGATGAATTCATGGAAAAATATACGGCCCCGATTGAAGAGGAATAACCGGAAGACAAGGAGAAACTGTTTATGGTCGATGATGACACCAGGCTGGCGTCCGGACGACGGCGCCTGAAAGACGATTTTAATCCGGGCGGAAGACCGAAAGGTTCCAAGAACCGCAAGACAATGATGCGCGAGATTGCTTTCACTCCCCTCAGGAAGCAGGAGGGGGACAGAAACGTCACATTGTCCGTATTGGAGGCCGTCCTCTTTCAGCTCCGCAAGGCGGCCCTGGAGGGGACCAGTCCCCGGGCAATGAAGAAATTCAGGCGTTTGATGGAAAAGTGCCAGCCCGATGTGATCAACGAAAATGCCGGTTATATTATAGCCCCCGCCGAGATGACCCCGGAAGAATGGGAAGCAGAGCAAATAGAGAAAAACAAGACCCGCAAGCCGCCCCCGGGCGTCGACGATATTGATGACGAAGATGACTAACATCTTTGCCACAGTTCGCTACCTTCCGCGAAAGCCGGTCGCTGTTCCGTCTGATCCGCTTGAACTCGGCGGGCAGGCAAGCTAACGTCCGGATCGCAGGTAGCAATATGCCTGCCGGGGCTTAAGAACCCTGCACACAGCGGCTGGCATCAGCCGGAATGATGCCGCCTTTCGGTCCTCTATGGCCGGGAGGCGGCGATGTATGTCCAGGCTTCACGGCTAAAGATCGCCGTGGTTGTCTCGTTGCAACTTCTTAACTCCCGGTCGCCAGGGCAACAATGCTCCGGCGACCTTTCTGTTTTAAAAGGAGTTCGAAGCGATGACGCAGAAAGCATATACAAAGGCGCGCTATATCAAGCTCGGCGAGCGCGGTGGATGGGAACAGTATTGCCTGGAAGAGGGCATTGCCCCCCTCGCCTATTATGACGTTCCCCATGACATGGCGCTTTCCGGAGACAGGGAAGCAATCCGGAAGGTGTATCTCGATCTGGGGAAAACGGCCGGGACCGCCACCGGGCATGCCAGTCAGTTGCTCAGCTTCTATGATCCCGATCCCGATGTTCTCTGGGTCACCATCTCCGGCGGATCACTCTGGTGGGCCGAGCTTGCCCCCGACGTCGAATATCTGGGCGCGGATCCGGAAGAGTTCCCGCAAGGGAGCCGCTTCCGCCGGACAGTATCCGGCTGGCGCAGGGTCTCCTTCGGAGGAGCCCCGCTGCTGATCAGTGACCTCAGCGGCAACCTCACAAAGATCAGTGCTTACCGGGGCACTGTCTGCGCCCTAAAACCGGATCAGTTCGACTATCTGATACGCAAGCTCCGGGACGAGGACCTGCCCGAAATCACGGCGGCGCAGGAGGCCCGCCGGCAGCTGCTGGCGACAACGGAGGAGGTCATAAAACTTCTCACCTGGCAGGACTTCGAGCTCTTTACCGAGCTTCTCTTCAGCCGGAGCGGCTGGCAGCGCATCAGCTCGCTCGGCGGCACCCAGAAGACCCTTGATCTCGAGCTCCTGCTGCCGACAACCGGAGAGCGCGCCATCGTGCAGGTCAAGTCCGCGACCAGCCAGGCGCAGCTCGATGACTATATCGACCGGTTTGGAGCCATGTCGGCGGACAGATACTTTTATGTCTATCATTCCAGCAAGCAGGAGCTAGATGTCCGGGACAGCGGTATCCTGCTGATGGACGCCCCGGCGCTCGCCGGTCAGGCGCTGAAAACCGGGCTTGTCGACTGGCTGATTGCAAAGGCGGCGTAAGAAGACTGGCAAGTGCTCTTCGGAAGCAGAAAACACTGGACTTCCGCCGGCAACAGAGCGGTACTGTGACGGCGATTTAAAGGTGCCTGAACGCCTCATAACGCCAGCCCGGCCCTCCCTTGCCGGGCTCGCCTCAGTGCAAGCCCTGGTGCGCCGCCGGGGCAAACCTGTGGAGGTCAATATGACAGCAAAAGTGAAAGAACAGCAGTCAGAAACAGTTCAGGCAAAAGCAACAAAGCAGCCCGCGTGCAAGAAACCTATAAGAGAGGCAGTTAAACGGAAGCCTGCCTCCAAAGACCGAAAACGAATAAAAGTGCCTGTCCGCAAGCAGGATATTATCCTGAAGCTTCTGAAACGCTCCAAGGGCGTCCGCATGCAGGACCTGCAGAAAGCCACCGGCTGGAAGGCGCACAGCATCCGGGCCGCGCTGACCGGTTTGCGCAGGAAAGGGGTGCCCGTTGAACGGCAGAAAGGCAAGGATGGTGTCAGCCGCTATTCTCTCGCCGGAGAAAAGGAATGAGGGTAGACGGATCCCCGTCGGCCATCGGTACAGCCGACAGGGACGATGTCAATCAGGACATCACATCCCTTCGGAGCGCAACGACGAAAGAGCTGCATAAAAAGTGGCAGCGGCTGTTCAACAGGCCGGTTCCACAAGGGTTCAGCCGTGACCTCGTCATCCGGCGTCTAGCCCATACCCTGCAGGAACAGGCCTTTGGTGGTCTGGCGCCTGTGCACCGGCGGAAACTGGCAACTCTTTCGCGGCAACTGGTCGAGAACAATCTGGCTGGCCTTGACACGGGCAACGATCCCAGACCGGGTTCCAGGCTGATCCGTGAATGGCAGGGCCGGACATATGTGGTGAATGTCCTTGAAGACGGGTTTGAACATGAGGGCGAGCGATATGGCTCCCTGTCAAAACTGGCCCGGGAGATTACCGGCACCCGCTGGTCGGGACCGCGCTTCTTCGGCCTGAAGAAGCCGGAGACAGGTCATGTATAAACAGCCTGTCAGACAGCCGGGAGCTTCGTCCGGAACCCGATGCGCCATCTACACCCGGAAATCCCATGAAGAAGGGCTGGAGCAGGAGTTCAATTCCCTTGATGCCCAGCGCGAGGCCTGCGAAGCCTATATCACCAGCCAGCGCCACGAAGGATGGGAAATCCTTCCCGGCTACTATGATGACGGTGGCATCTCCGGCGCCACCATGGACCGGCCTGCCCTGCAAAGGCTGCTGGCGGATATTGCAGCGGGCAGAATTGATGTGGTGGTTGTCTACAAGGTCGATCGCCTGACCCGCGCCCTTGCCGATTTTGCCAGGATCGTCGATATCTTCGATGCTGCGAAGGTCTCCTTTGTCTCGGTGACGCAGGCCTTCAACACTACTACCTCCATGGGGCGGCTGACGCTGAATGTACTTCTCTCCTTCGCCCAGTTTGAACGGGAAGTCACGGCGGAGCGTATCCGCGACAAGATCGCCGCCTCCAAGAAGAAAGGCATGTGGATGGGCGGCAACCTGCCGCTTGGTTATGACAGCGAAGATCGCAAACTCGTCATCAACAACACCGAGGCAGAGACGGTGCGCCATATCTTCAGACGTTATGTCGAGCTTGGCTCCGTCGCCAGACTTCGGGACGAGCTTGAAGCTGAGGGTATTGTCAGCAAGATCCGGATATCTGCAAAGGGCCTGAAAAAAGGAGGGGCACCCTTTACCCGAGGAGCGCTGTATCATCTGTTGAAGAACGAAATCTATCGTGGCAAAATAACCCATAAAGGCACCAGCTATCCCGGCGAGCACCTGCCGGTCGTTGATCAAAACCTGTGGAACGAGGTTCAGGCACAGCTGACCGAAAACCGGGTGGAGCGGCGATCGGGAAACAGGATAAAAAGTTCGAACTTGCTGACCGGGTTATTGTTTGATGGCGCAGGGCACCGGCTGACACCCAGCCATTCGAACAAAAAGGGACAGCGCTATCGCTATTATGTCTCCCGCACCCTGATATCCGGCCCCCGCGAGGCAAGGGACAGGGGACGACGATTGCCGGCCCGCGGGATTGAAACACTGGTAACGGACAGGCTGTACCGGTATTTCGGGGATGAGGCTGCGATCCTGGGGACTGGTGCGGCAGATATCAGGGACCTCGCAAGTCAACAGCAGTTCCTTGGCAAAATCCGCCACTTGCGGGAAAGCTGGTCGAAGCTGGAACTTGCGAAGATACGACAGATACTCCTGTTGCTGATTGACCGGGTCGAGGTGTTTGAGGACCATGTCGATATCCGGATTGACAGAAACGCTCTTCCGATGGTTGACAGGGAAGGCGGACCAATCCGGAAAGAAAAGGGCGTCGGCAAGGCTGCAGATATCGAGATCCTTCATATCCCGGCGAAGCTGAAGCGTACAGGAATGGAAATGCGGATGCTTGTCGATGGAGCCACCGCAAGGGACAGTGCTCAAAAGCCGGACCGCAGTCTGGTCCGGCTGCTGGCGCAGGCAAAAATGTTTCAGGAGCGTGCCCTCCAGAATGAGACCTGTACTATCGGCCAGCTCGCAAAAGAGGCCGGAGTCAGTGACAGCTATTTTACCCGCATTCTCAGGCTGAATTATCTCGCACCGGATATAGTCCGGGCAATCCTCACCGGAGCACAGCCGCCGGAACTGACAGCCAGGAAGCTTGTCTCGGCTTCCCGCCTGCCCCTGCTCTGGCAGGATCAGCTCAGGCTGTTTAGCGTCATCTGACGCGGGCCGGAACGGTCATCATCCCTTATCTCCCCAAGGAACTTTCTGCATCTATTCTGAAGAAATCTGCATCTTGAATATCCCTCATCCGGACCAAAAAAGAGCGTCAGGGAGATAAATGGGCCGCAGGCCTTGCGACCGTTTAAGCAAACAGTCTCCGGCATCGGCGCTGCGATGCTTCCAATCCGCTAACTCACGGGAATACAGGGATGAATTCAGCGAGAGAGAAAATCGGGGATTTGAGAAAAAATGCCGTCGGCAAAGTGGCGGAGGGAGGGGGATTCGAACCCCCGATACGGTTTCGCCGTATACACACTTTCCAGGCGTGCGCCTTCAGCCACTCGGCCACCCCTCCGCTGCGCGCGAATATCATCGCACGGACGAGCCGGGACTATACTTGAGAAGGCGGAGATTGCAAGCCTTCAAAGCCGATTTTTAGCGAAAATAATGGCGCGTTCCGGCACGTCACGACATATCACCATTTCTTGAGCCAGACTTGTCTTGTGTTCCCCCATATCCACGTTACGATAAGGACAGACAACAGGAGTAATTTCGCGTGATCATTGGTCGGATTATTGGCTGGATCTTTCTGGCGGCGGGTCTCATGGTTCTCGGTCATGATGCCCTGATGTTTCTGAACACCGAAAGCTGGCAGCCAATCCCGCTCGGCCAGCTCTGGTACAATCTCGATGCGCAGGGACTGAACCTCGTCCAGGCAATCATTCAGCGCTATCTGTTCCCGGGCCTCTGGGACCCGACGATCACGACGGTTTTGCTGTGGCCCGCCTGGCTCGACTTTCTCGTGCCGGGAATTCTCCTGTCGATAATTTTCTTCAAACGGCGCAAACCGAGAGAGAGCAGCTTTTCCGCCTAGTCGTCGCCCATCTTGAGGGCGGCGAGGAAGGCTTCCTGCGGAATATCCACATTGCCGACAGAGCGCATCCGCTTCTTGCCCTTCTTTTGCTTCTCCAAAAGCTTCTTCTTCCGGGTGATATCGCCGCCATAGCATTTCGCCGTCACGTCTTTTCGAAGCGCCGAGATGGTCTCGCGCGCGACCACCTTGCCGCCAATTGCCGCCTGCAGCGCAATCTTGAAAAGCTGACGCGGGATAAGGTCCTTGAGCCGTTCGCAAAGCTGGCGCCCGCGCCCTTCCGCCTGATCGCGATGGGCAATCATGGCAAGCGCATCGACGGGCTCTGAGTTAACGAGGATGGTAAGCTTCACAAGATCGCTCGCTACATAGCCTTCAAGCTCATAATCGAAACTCGCATAGCCCCGCGTTACAGATTTCAGCCGGTCATAAAAATCGAAAACCACCTCGTTAAGCGGCAGTTTGTAGACCACCATCGCCCGGTTGCCCGCATAGGTGAGATCTGCCTGAACGCCCCGCTTGTCTTCACAGAGCTTCAGGACCTGGCCGAGATATTCATCCGGCACCATGATCGTTGCCTTGATCCAGGGTTCCTCGATCCGGTCGATCTGCATCACGTCCGGCATATCGGCCGGGTTATGCATCTCGATCATCTCGCCGTTCCGCATATAGAGATGATAGACAACCGACGGCGCCGTGGTAATGAGATCGAGATCGAACTCACGCTCCAGCCGCTCCTGAATGATTTCAAGATGGAGGAGGCCTAAGAAGCCGCAGCGGAAGCCAAAGCCGAGCGCGGCGGAGGTTTCAGGCTCGAACGAGAAGCTCGCGTCATTGAGGCGAAGCTTACCGAGGCTCGCCTTCAGTTCCGTAAAATCGGCACTGTCGATCGGGAAGAGGCCACAGAAAACCACCGGCTGGTTCGGCTTGAAGCCCGGCAGCGGTGCGGCGGCGGGCTTGCGATCATCGGTAATGGTATCGCCGACCTTGGTGTCGGCCACCTGCTTGATCGCCGCGGTCATGAAGCCGATTTCGCCGGGGCCCAGTTCATTGACCAGCAGGCCCTTTGGCGTGAAAACACCGACGCGATCGACAAGATAGCTCGCGCCCGTCTCCATCATGCGGATTTTCTGGCCCTTTTTGATCACGCCTTCACGCACACGGAAGAGCACCACGACGCCGAGATAGGCATCATACCAGCTGTCGATCAGCAGGGCCTGAAGTGGCGCATTGTGGTTCCCTGCAGGCGGCGGGATATGGGCGACCACGGCCTCCAGAACCTCGGGAACGCCAACGCCGGTCTTGGCGGAAACGGGGAGCGCCCCGCTCGCGTCAATGCCGATCACATCCTCAATCTGCTCGACTACCCGGTCAACATCGGCGGCGGGCAAATCGACCTTATTGAGGACGGGAATGATTTCGTGGTTCACTTCGATCGCCTGATAGACGTTGGCGAGGGTTTGCGCCTCCACTCCTTGGCTGGCATCAACCACGAGAAGCGAGCCTTCGCAGGCCGAGAGGGAGCGGTTCACCTCATAGGCGAAGTCCACATGGCCCGGCGTGTCGATCAGGTTGAGCGTATAGGTCTCCCCGTCCTTCGCGGTATAGAGAAGACGTACGGTCTGCGCCTTGATAGTAATGCCGCGCTCGCGCTCGATATCCATGCTGTCGAGGACCTGCTGATGCATTTCGCGATCGTCCAGCCCGCCGCACATCTGGATCAGGCGATCGGCCAGCGTCGATTTCCCATGGTCGATATGGGCGATAATCGAAAAGTTACGAATTTTATCAAGGTCGGTCATCGAGGCCCTTCCAGTGAGGCTGTTCTGATCATCCAAGTAACAGGTTTTACGGCAAATTCAATTGCTATATTTACCGGCTTAAAGGCTTTGCTGCCGCATCATCATAGCGGCCCGTGCCCGACGGAATTTTCATGATGCCGGAGCCGCTGAAGACCGTTGCCCCGTCCGCCGTGATCTGGCAAGTCGCGAAGAGGAGGGAGCGGGTCTGGCGCACTACTTCCGTTGTGCCTTCCAGCCACTGGCCTTTCAACGCCGGAGCGACAAAATCACAGGACATCTGCACCGTCGGCGTGAACTTGTTGCCGATATCGACGATGGCATGGGCACCAACGCCAAGCTGCATATCGGCGAAGGTCATCAACATGCCGCCATGGCAGATGCCGCCAATATTGCAATGCTTTTCCTCCACTCGGAGGCCGAGGAAGGCGTTATCCTCGACACGCCGAACCATCAGAAGGCCGGTCAGTTCGACAAAGCCCATGTTGCCTTCGAAAACCTTGAACCCGTCGGGCGCATCCATCGTCATATTCTTCTCCGGAAAACAGAACAGGGGACGCAAATCGCGCCCCCGGTTCCTTCGTTTCTTGTTCTTTACTGGCGGAGGCTGCCGCCGCTCGCCTTTTCGACGCTGCCGATGATTTTCGCGGCGACGGCGTCGATTTCCTCTTCCGTCAGGGTGCGATCCATCGGCTGCAGCCGCACGGCGAGAGCGACGGATTTCCGCCCCTCAGCCATATGACCGCCCTGATAGACGTCGAAAATGGAAACGTCGCTTACAAGCTTCTTGTCGCTGCCCCGCACCGCGCGGATGACGGTCTCGACCGGCACATCCGCATCCATCTCGAAGGCGAAGTCCCGCTCCACCGCCTGATAGGGCGAGACATTGAGCGGCGGTCGCGCTGTCTCCGCCTTGCCCTTCGGCAGCGGAACGTTATCAAGATAAAGCTCGAACCCGATCATCGGGCCCTTTACCTTCATCGCATCGAGAACAGACGGATGCAATTCCCCGAAGGCCGCGAGGCGGTTCTTGGGCCCAAGCTGCATCACGCCGGACCGGCCCGGATGATACCATTGGGGCGCATGGGCAACGATCTGCACCGACGATGCGGGACCACCCACGGCCTCCAGCGCCGCGAGGGCATCGGCCTTGGCATCGAAGACATCCCAGGCGCGCCCGGCCCCGGCCCAATGGCGCGGGGAGGAAAGGCCGCTCCGGATACCGGCGGCAACGGTCAGCTGCCCGTCGATCTGGTCGGAATGATATTCCGCGCCCACCTCGAACAGGGAGAGATTGCCGTTTCCGCGCGCATGATTCCGACCCGCCGCCGCGATGAGGTTCGGCAGAAGCGACGGACGCATCGCATCGAGATCGGCACTGATCGGATTGACGAGCACGATCTCATCCGGGACACCACCGAACAGGTCCGCATGGGTGCGCGGCAGGAACGACCAGGTCACGGCCTCCATCATGCCCCGAACGGCGAGCGCCCGTTTGGCGATCCGTACCCGGCGCTGCGAAAGGTTGACCGCCGGTTTCGCAACCGCCGTCATTTTCGGAAGCGGAACGGCCGGGATATTGTCATAGCCGTGGACGCGGAGGATTTCCTCGACCAAATCGGCCTCCCCGTCCACATCCATGCGCCAGGAGGGAACGGACACGCGGATCGTCTCGCCATCTTCCTCCGGCGCAAAGCCGAGTTTATCGAGAATGTCCCGCATTTCGGAAACCGGCACATCGACACCGCCCAAATCCTTCACCCGGCTTTTCCGAAGGGTGACGGACTTATGCCAGTCCGGGCCGTCGCCCGCGCTCACCATGTTGCTCGGCTCCCCGCCGCATAGTTCCAGCACCAGGCGGGTCGCGATTTCCATGCCGCTTTCAACGAAGGCAGGATCGACGCCGCGTTCAAAGCGGTAGCGGGCATCGGATTCAATGCCGAGCTTGCGGCCCGTCATGGCCGTCCGCACGGGATCGAACAGCGCCGCCTCGATGAAGACATTCACCGTCTCGTCGGTGCAGCCGCTTTCCTCGCCGCCCATGATGCCGCCGAGGCTCACTGCACTCGTATCATCGGCGATGACGCAGGCGTCGGCATCCATCTCATATTCCTCCCCATCAAGGGCAAGGAGCTTCTCGCCTTTTTTGGCGAGGCGGGCCTGAATGCCGCCTGAGACCTTGTCTGCATCGAACACATGAAGCGGGCGGGCAAGGTCGAAGGTGATATAGTTGGTGATATCGACCAGCGCAGAAATCGGCCGGAGCCCGATGGCGCGGAGTTTGTCCTGCAGCCATTTCGGGCTCGGTCCGTTCTTCACACCCCGCACATAGCGACCAATGAATTTCGAACAGGGGATCGGCGTCACATCATCGAAATTGAGCGAAACGGGAAGCGGGCTTTCGAACTGGCCGGCAATCGGCGTGGTATCGAGCGGCTTCAGCGTTCCGAAACCGCTTGCCGCGAGATCGCGGGCAATGCCGTAAACGCCGAGAGCATCCTGATGGTTCGGCGTGATGGCAATCTCGATGACCGGATCGTCTAGCCCGGCAAGCGCCGCAAAGGAAGCGCCGATTTCCGCATCCTCGGGCAGGTCAATGATACCATCATGATCGTCGGAGAGGCCCATCTCGCGTTCCGAGACCAACATGCCGTTACTTTCGACACCACGGATCTTGGAGGGCTTGAGCCAAAGGTCCGTGCCCGGCACGTAGGAACCGGAGGGCGCGAAGACGCCCTTCATGCCCGTCCGCGCATTCGGCGCGCCGCACACGACCTGAACGATCTCTGATCCCGTGTCCACCTTGCAAACCCGCAGACGATCCGCATCCGGATGCTGTACCGCCTCGATCACATGGGCAACGCGGAAAGCCGCGAGCTCCGCCGCGCGGTCCGTGATCCCTTCGACTTCAAGGCCGAGGGACGTCAGCCGCGCCGATAGCTCGTCGAGATCCGCGTTATATTCAAGATGCTCTTTCAGCCAGGAAACCGTGAATTTCATCGTGACAACCCTCCGCCCAAAGTCGGGACATCCAGGGGAACAAAACCGTAATGTTTGAGCCAGCGCAAATCCGCATCAAAAAAGGCGCGAAGATCGGGGATGCCATATTTCAGCATAGCGATCCGGTCGATGCCCATGCCCCAGGCAAAGCCCTGATATTCATTGGGATCGAGGCCGCAATGTTCCAGCACCCGCGGATTGACCATGCCACAGCCGAGAATTTCCAGCCAGTCGTCGCCCTCGCCGACCTTCACATGGTCCCCAGCGAAGGTGCATTTGATATCCATTTCCGCTGATGGCTCGGTGAAGGGGAAATAGGACGGACGGAAGCGCATGGTGACTTCGTCAAGCTCGAAGAAGGCCTTGCAGAATTCCGCCAGCACGCCTTTCAGATGGCCCATATGACTCGTCTTGTCGATGACCAGCCCTTCGATCTGATGGAACATCGGCGTGTGAGTCTGATCCGAATCGCAGCGGAAGGTGCGGCCCGGCACGACAATGCGATGCGGCGGCTTCTTCGACTGCATGGTGCGGATCTGCACCGTCGAGGTATGGGTACGGAGAAGCTGGCGCGAGCCGTCTTCCTTCTCCGGCAGATAGAAGGTGTCATGCATCTGCCGCGCAGGATGCTCCGGCGGGATATTGAGCGCGGTGAAGTTATGGAAATCATCGTCGATATCCGGTCCCTCCGCGATATCGAAACCCATATCCGCGAAAATCTCGGTGATCTCGTCAACAACCTGGCTGATCGGATGAATACGCCCCCCCCCTTCGGGACGAACCGGCAGGGTGACATCGACCCGCTCTTTTGCGAGCTTGGCATCGAGCGCCGCCGCATGCAGCGCCTTATGCGCCGCCTCGATTGCGTCGGCGACCGTGGTCTTCAGGCGGTTCAGCTTCGGTGCGACTTCCTGGCGCTCCGCCGGGTCCATCTGGCCGAGGCCGCGCATCATCAGGCTGACGCTGCCCTTTTTCCCGAGAGTGGAAACGCGCAACGCCTCCAGCGCCTCCAAATTCTCTGCCCGGCCGATATCGTCGAGCAATTCCTGTTCAAGCTTTTCTATATCCTGCATAACAACTCACAAATAAAAAGGGGGCCGCAATGTGGGCCCCCTCTTGTTAAAGCGGTCTACGAAAAAGTCCAGATTTTCGAGGGCCCGGATGATCAGGCTTTGGCGGACGCTTTGGAAGCGGTGTCGACCAATGCCTTGAAGGCCTCAGGCTCGCGTACGGCGATATCGGCAAGAACCTTGCGGTCCACTTCGACGCCGGCCAGCTTGAGGCCGTGCATAAAGTTGCCGTAGGTCATGCCATGCTCGCGCGTCGCGGCATTGATGCGCTGGATCCAGAGGCTCCGGAAGTTCCGCTTCTTGGCGCGGCGATCACGATAAGCGTACTGACCGGCCTTTTCAACGGCCTGGACGGCCGTGCGGAAGGTATTCTTGCGGCGGCCATAGTAACCTTTGGCGGCCTTGATGACTTTTCTGTGCCGGGCGTGCGTGGTGACGCCCCGTTTTACGCGTGCCATGGATCTCTCTCCTTAGCCGTAAGGCATGAATTTTTTAACGATGCGGGCGTCCTGATCGGCGAGCACAGTTGTGCCCCGCTGATTCCGGATCTGTTTGTTGGTCCGCTTGATCATGCCGTGCTGTTTGCCGGCCTGGTTCGCGCGCACCTTACCCGATGCGGTGAGAGAGAAACGCTTTTTCACGCCACTCTTGGTTTTCATCTTGGGCATTTTGGCTTCCTTTACAAATCAATTTGAAAGCGACAGAGCAGACGCGGCAGCCCCAATTGGCCGGAATGCTCGATTGAAGCGAGGGTTATACCCGTGCTCCTTCGCAAATTCAAGCCCCAATCCAATCTTTTTAGGGACAATTCACAAGGCATACCCGAAGGCGTCATTCAAGGCAGACAAAAACCACCAACCGTACCGTTTCTCACAAAAAGTACTCTCCGGAATGAGGAGCTCTCTCATGGCAATGACCGTTCCAGAAGATACCAGAACCCGCCCGATCCTCTGCCTTCTCTTTCTGTTGTGCGGGCTGTTCCTCCCTGCGATGATTCCCGCTGCGCGCGCCGGAGATGACTTTCATTTCATCACCATTTCGGATATCCCTTACAGCGCGAAAGAAAACTATGTCCTGACCCAGTCGCTTGCCCCGGCCATCATCAAGGATGACGCCCCTTTCGTCGTGCATATGGGCGATTTCAAGAACAGCAGCATTTCCTGCACCGCCGCCCTGATGACGGAGCGGCGCAACCAGATCGTCGCGCTCCATCCGGGCCGGGTTTTTTATACCCCCGGCGATAACGATTGGGCGGACTGCGACCGTGAGGAAATTCCGGAACGCTTTTCGAAGTTGAACCGGCTTGACCTGCTGCGCAGGCTTTTTTATTCGACATCAATGAATCTGCCGCCGGAATGGCAGTTCGCCAGGCAGAATCTATACCCTGAAAATATGCGCTGGACATATAAGAACGTCGTCTTTGCCACGGTGCATATGGTCTCAACCAACAACGGGCGGCTGGAAATCCTCCTGGATGATCCGACGCTCGCGCTTGATCTCATTGACGCCCGCGACCAGGCGGACCTTCGCTGGCTCTATCACAGCTTTGGCGCGGCGGTGCAACAAAACGCCCGCGCCATCGTGATCGCGACGCAAGCCGATGTCACCCGGATCAAATTTACTCCGCCCTGCTCCGTCACCCTTCGGCAGAAATGCGATGCCTTCACCTTTTTCAGGCGGGCGATCGCACTCCTTGCCAAGGAATTCAAAAAACCGGTGCTGCTGGTGCATGGGGATACCCATCCCTACTGCCTCGACAAGACCTTCGGCGGGAAGGAGGCCCCCAATCTCTGGCGGTTCAATTCAACGGGCGACTATTCTTTTGTCGACGCCGTGCGGGTTACGGTCGATCCTGAAAACAAGGCAGCGCCTTTTGCATTTCTTTCCCTGATGCGACATCTTCCACCCCGGTCAACCTGCAAGGCCGGATAGGAGGAGTTCGGTTCTTCAAGCCGAACAAAAAAGCCCGTGGTCTGCGAGGGGCAGGTCACGGGCTTTCATTTTCAGTCTTAATGCCGGATATCCGATCAAAACCTATTTGGTCGGCGCAATCACCATTGTCATCTGGCGGCCTTCCATTTTCGGATGCTGCTCGACTTTCGCAAGTTCTTCGGTTTCCTCGCGCACCCGGTTGAGAAGCTTCATGCCAAGTTCCTGATGCGCCATTTCCCGGCCGCGGAAACGCATGGTCACCTTGACCTTGTCGCCGGTACCGAGAAATTTGTTCACCGCCCGCATCTTGACCTCGTAGTCATGCTGGTCGATGTTCGGCCGCATCTTGATTTCCTTGATTTCAAAGGTCTTCTGCTTTTTGCGGGCCTTGGCTGCCTTTTTCTGCGCCTCGAATTTGGCGCGGCCAAAGTCCATCAGTTTGCAGACAGGCGTCTCACCCGGAGATACCTCCACCAGGTCAAGTCCGGCCTCGTCTGCCAGCCCGAGGGCCGCCTGGATGATCACCAGGCCAATATTTTCGCCTTCTTCATTGATCAATCGGACGCTGGATGCGCTGATTTCCTCATTCGTGCGCGGCCCCTCCTTAGCGGGAACCGTATTTCTCTGTGGGCGAGCTATTTACTTTCTCCTTGATAGTTGATCGGATATCCCCCGTTTCCAGAGGTTTTACTACGTTATTGTATATTTTTTAATGATTTATTGCCACCGCTCTTTTAAAGGCTAGAAAGGCCGGATCAATTACTGACCCGGCACCTTCGCTTCCTCGACCAGCTGGCCGATTGCCTCATCAAGCGGCAGGACCTTCTGATGTTTTTCCCCAAGCCGGCGGACCGAAATCGTCTGCTCCTCCGCCTCGCGTTTGCCCGCGACCAGAAGGGCCGGAACCTTAGCAAGGCTGTGTTCGCGAACCTTGTAGTTGATCTTCTCGTTGCGAAGATCAAGGCTTGCGCGGAGGCCTTTCGCTTTCAATGCCGCCAGTACTTCACGGGCGTAATCGTCGGCCTCATCGGTGATGGTCGCAACCACCACCTGCTCGGGCGCGAGCCAGAGCGGGAAGCGGCCGGCATATTCCTCAATGAGGATACCGATGAACCGTTCCATCGATCCGAAAATCGCCCGGTGCAGCATGACAGGCCGGTGCTTCGCCCCATCCTCGCCGATGAAATTCGCGCCAAGCCGTTCCGGCAGCACGAAATCGACCTGCAAGGTGCCGCATTGCCAGTCGCGGCCGATGGCATCGGTCAGGACGAATTCCAGCTTCGGGCCGTAAAAGGCGCCCTCGCCCGGGTTCATGCTGTAAGCAAGGCCCGTCGCCTCGATTGCCTCGCGAAGGGAGCCTTCCGCCTTGTCCCAAATGCTATCATCGCCTGCCCGCACCGCAGGCCGGTCCGAGAATTTCACCTTCACCTCGGTAAAGCCGAAATCCTTGTAGACATCGAGGAGAAGCGCGCAGAACACCTCGGTTTCCGACATGATCTGATCTTCCGTGCAGAAGATATGCGCATCGTCCTGGGTAAAGCCCCGGACCCGCATGATCCCGTGCAAGGCGCCCGACGGTTCATACCGGTGGCAGGAGCCAAACTCCGCCATGCGTAGCGGCAGATCGCGATAGCTGGTGATGCCCTGATTGAATATCTGCACGTGGCAGGGGCAGTTCATGGGCTTCAGCGCGAAAGTCCGCTCTTCCGACTCGGTCGTATACATATGTTCGCCGAACTTTTCCCAATGCCCGGACGCTTCCCAGAGCTTGCGATCAACGAGCTGCGGGGTCTTGACTTCCTTGTAGTCCGCCTCCTGCAGCTTGTGGCGCAGGTAATGCTCCAGCGTGCGATAGAGGGTCCAGCCCTTTTCGTGCCAGAAGACCATGCCCGCTGCCTCTTCCTGGATATGGAAAAGGTTCATCTCCCGGCCAAGCTTGCGATGATCACGCCGTTCCGCTTCCTCCAAACGGTTGAGATAGGCTTTCAGTTCCTTCTCGTTCCGCCAGGCGGTGCCGTAGACGCGCTGCAGCATCTCGTTATTGGAATCGCCACGCCAATAGGCGCCCGCAAGCTTCATCAGTTTGAAGGCATGGC
Source organism: Alphaproteobacteria bacterium (assembly GCA_006226265.1). Taxonomy (GTDB): domain Bacteria; phylum Pseudomonadota; class Alphaproteobacteria; order Sneathiellales; family Sneathiellaceae; genus Sneathiella. Next base: position 18,937 of record SBHH01000020.1, read on the forward strand.
CGAGTTTCCTGGTGGAGGGCAGATGCGGCCCGCGACAAAGATCCTGAAAGTCACCCTGCCGGTAGATGCCGATCGGCTGGTCCGCCGGAATGTCGGCAATGATCTGCGCCTTGTATTTCTCGCCGATATTCTTGAAGAACTCGACCGCGCGATCGCGTTCCCATTCCTCACGAACGATTTCCTCGTCGCGATCAACGATTTCATGCATCCGCTTCTCGATCTTTTCGAGATCCTCCGGGGTGAAGGGCTCATCTCGGGCAAAGTCGTAATAGAAGCCGTCGGCAATGGCCGGGCCGATGGTGACCTGGGTGTCCGGATAAAGCTCCTTGACCGCTTCGGCAAGCACATGGGCCGCATCGTGGCGCAGCAGCTCCAGCACGTCATCGCCTTCTTCGCGCCCCGTCACGATTTCAATGCGCGTGTCCGTATCCAGGACTGTCTTGAGATCTTTCATCTCACCGTCAATCCTGAGGGCCAGCGCCGCCTTGGCAAGGCCCGGGCCGATTGCAGCCGCGACG
>SBHH01000174.1 GCA_006226265.1 Alphaproteobacteria bacterium
ATGACTTTCGGCTTGGCCGATTTCATGCGGGTTCCGGCTCCGGCGGCAAGGATGACAGCGGCAATTGACGGCATTACAAATTGGCCCCTATGATAGCGATACTCTGGACGTTGGCATTCATAGCATTTAACCCTACAGTAAAAACAAATAAAAAAATGTTACGGGATTTTTCAAATCATGCGTGAAACCGCCTTGTTATTTGATCTTGATGGCACTTTGGTCGATACGGCGCCGGATCTACACGGTGCGCTCAATCATTCGCTGGCGCGCGCGGGCCGCCGCCCCGTCAGCCTGGAAGATGTGCAGCATATGGTCGGGCGCGGCGCGCGGGTACTCTTGCAACTCGGGTTGAAAGCGACCGGCGGCATGCCATCCGACGAGGTGTTTGAGGGACTGGTCACGGAATTTTTCGACTATTACGAAGATCATTTAAGCGATATGAGCCGCCCCTATGACGGGGTGATCGAAACGCTGGACGCTTTCCGGGCGGCAGGCGCGCCGATGGCGGTCTGCACGAACAAGCCGCGTGGCTTCGCCTTTGACCTCCTGGAAGAGCTCAACATGGGGCATTATTTCAGCGCAATTACGGGCGGTGACAGCTTCCATGTCCGAAAGCCGGACGCGGGCCATATCACCGGAACCCTGAAAGCCATGGGCAAAGAGAAATCCCCCGCCATCATGATTGGCGATTCCGTCAATGATATCGAGGCCGCGCGCGCGGCGAACATCCCCTCCATCGCCGTCAGCTACGGCTATACCGAGACGCCGGTCAAACTGCTCGCCCCCGATCATATCGTCGATCATTTCAGGGAACTGGTCCCCCTGATCCAGCGCCTCACCGCGAAAACGGCCTGAATTATTTGTCCGGGAAGATCGGAAGGCTTTTGATCCGGTTGCCGGAGGGGATTTCACGGGCTTTGATCCAGCTTGCGATATCCTGCCAGACGAGCGGGCCTTCAAGATCACGCATCAGCATATGCCAGCCGTCTTGATACAGGACGATATCCGTTCCCTTCGGCAATTTTTCGGCCATTTCCTCGACCGGTTTGCGGGGCACCAGTTCGTCATGCGCGCCATAAAGGAGCAGCACGGGCGGCGTCATATCCTTCGCCGCGTCATAGGCCGCCCCCATGATATTGACGAGGCCATAGACCGCATCGATGCGGGTTTCCTTGATGAAAAGCGGATCGGCGCCAAGGTTTCGCAGCATCGAGATATTATCGGAGGCCTGCACGCCGAGCCCCCTGCCCGTCAGCTTGACGGAGGGGAAGGTATGCGCCGCCGTCCAGAGAAGGCTTTTGTAGAAAAAATTGAGCGATTGCCAGCCCCAGACGGCGGGGGCCGAGAGGATCACTCCGTCAACCTTCGGGAAGCCGGGCTTCGTGACCGCCGTGATCAGAACCGCACCGCCCATGCTCTCGCCAATGAGATAGATGGGGATGCTGGGGTTCTTCTGCCTCACTTGCCGCACCATACCGGCAAGATCGCGGGTGAGCAGCGCCTCCCCTGCCCAGATGCCGAACTCCTTCGTTTCGCCAAAACCCCGCTGATCGTAGGCGATGGTCGTAATGCCTTGCTGGCGCCACCAGCTGCCCGGAAAAGCGTATGAATTGTTGTAGTCGTTAAAGCCATGCACGGCGATGAGGATGGCGGCGGGCGTGCCTTCCGCCTCCCAGCGGCGGACGGGCAGTTTCTCCCCGTCGAAGGTAGTAAAGTCGCTTTCCCCGAGGACCGGCGGTCCCTGCTCCGGTCCCGCTTCCTGCACGACGGGGGAACAGGCGGCGAGCATCAGGGCAAGGAGCAGGAGGGCCGCTGTCCGTTGAAGGCGAAACCGGGAAATCATGCGGGCGCCTCCAGCAAGCCGCGAACCTTACTCCGCAGATAGGGCAGGATTTCCGCCTCGAACCAGGGGTTTTTCTTGAGCCAGCCCGTGACCCGCCAGCTTGGATGGGGGAGCGGCAGGATATGATCCCTCTCATATTCCCGCCAGTTGGCAACTGTCTCGGTCAGAGTCTTCTTGCGGGCGGGGCCCAGGTGATAGTGATGGGCATATTGCCCGGCGGCGATGATCAGCTTCACATTCGGTAGAAGCGGGATCAGTTTCGGATGCCATGTCGCGGCGCATTCGGGGCGTGGCGGCGCATCGCCGCCCTTTTCCAGCCGTCCGGGATAGCAGAAGCCCTGCGGGACAATGGCGAATTTTTCCGGGTTGTAGAAGGTTTCTTTGTCCACATCGAGCCATTCACGGAGACGATCCCCCGACTTGTCGTCCCAGGGGATGCCGCTTTCATGGACGCGGGTGCCGGGGGCCTGTCCCGCGATCAGGACGGGCGCGCGCGTATCAGCGACGACAACTGGCCGGGGGCCGAGTGGCAAATGCACCTCGCATATCCGGCAGGCGCGGATGTCTTTGAGGAGAGAGGGCAGCGTCTTTTCGGCTGCACCCATGATTAATTCTCGTCCGGTGTCGTCTGCGCGAGGGCAAGGAGCGCCGAGCGCGCATCCCCCTCCGGTCTATGAAGGATGAGGCCGTCCGGCATCTCGCCCGCAAAGTCCCGTTCGATCATTTCGTTGAGATCGAAACCAGTTGCGATGATAATTTGAGAATTAAGTTTAATAAGAGAACCGTCTGACCCTTGAGGATAGCGCATCGGCGCGGCAAGGCCGATCCGGCAGGACCGGCCCGCAAGCCAGCTAGGCCCCCGCACACCCTCAAGGATCAGGACAGCGTCATTCACCCTTGTAGTTTCCTTTCCGCTTTTCAAAGAAGGCCATGATCGCTTCGTCATGGTCCTTTGCGTGATGCGAAAGGGCCTGGAAGGCCGCCGACATCTCCAAAAGGCTGTCGAGGCGCATATGCTCCCCTTCGCGGAGGAGTTTCTTGGCCATGCGGATGGAATGCGGCGGATTGGCGGCAATACGGCCCGCGAGTTCGCGCGCGGCATCCATCAATTCCGCGTCCGGCACAACGCGGGACACCATGCCCCAGTTGAGCGCCGTTTCGGCATCGATCATATCGCCGGTGAAGGTAAGCTCGGCGGCGCGGCTTCGGCCGATCACGCGCGGCAGGAACCAGGCCCCGCCATCGCCCGGAATGATGCCAAGTTTCACAAAGCTTTCGGCAAAACGCGCCGAAGCGCCAGCAATGCGCATGTCGCACATGCAGGCAAGATCGCAGCCCGCGCCGACCGCCGGGCCATTGACGGCGGCAATGGTTGGCACTTCAAGGTTATAGAAGGCGAGCGGGATTTTCTGGATACCGTGACGGTATCCCTGGCGGAGCTCGGCCGGGGATCCTGCGAACATCCCTTCCTTGTCGCGCATATGCTTGACGTTGCCGCCCGCGGAAAAGGCCTTGCCCGCGCCCGTGAGGATAACGCAGCGCACCGAATTGTCCTTGTTGATCCGCTCCGCCGCGTTGAGAAAGGCAGAGAATAAGCTATCATCGGAGAGGGCATTTCGCTCCTCCGGCCGATTGATCGTGAGGGTTACAACGCCCTCATCTTGTTCATAGATTAATGGTTCTGTCATAATGGGCCAAAGCTAACCGTTTGCCACGGAAATAGGAAGCGGGAAATGCGGGCGTAAGTCAAATATCCTGAATGCTTGACAGCAAGTTGAATTCAGGGGATCGTTTATCCTTGGCATGACTGCTGCCCCAAGAATAAAAATACAAAAGGACACAAAATGCCGGCGCAATCGACATCTGTAGAGGCCGTCTTCTCCTACAAGGGGATATTCCTTTTTTGCACGGCAATTTTCTTCTTCGCGGTGATGGATACGACCGTGAAATATGCGAGCGGTTTCTATCCGCCTGTGCAGGTCGTCTGGGCGCGCTATTTCTTTCATACGGTGCTGGTAACGGCGGTATTCTTCCCAAAGCACGGGATGAAGCTGTTTCGCCCGAACAATCTTAAAATCCAGTTGATCCGC
>SBHH01000211.1 GCA_006226265.1 Alphaproteobacteria bacterium
GCCTGCACATATTCCTTGTTCTTCTCGACCAGGGTGGAGCCGCGCACGGTGCGCGCATACTGGACCCAGCCGGAAATACCGATGGCGAAGACCAGCACATAGACGGAAATATCGTCATGCAGCTCCTTCGGGATGATGCCGCGCGCGACGCCGTCGATCAGCAGGGCGATCAGGATGGCCGGGAAGGAAAGCTGCACATCGGCAATACGCATGATCAGTGCATCGGTCCGGCCGCCGACATAACCGCTGATCAGACCGAGGGTGATGCCGACAACCATCGAGAAAATGACCGAGGAGAAGCCGACCAGCAGTGAAATCCGGGCGCCGTAGAGAATGGTCGAAAGGATGCCCCGGCCCTGATCGTCCGTGCCGAGCAGAAAGCTGGGGTCGCCGTCCGGATACCAGACCGGCGGCAGACTTGCATCCATAATATCGATACTGGCGAGATCGAACGGATTATGGGGGGCGATCAGGCTTGCGAAAACGGCCGCAAGGATCATCACGATGGTCACGATTGCTGAGACAATGGCCACCGGATTATGGGTAAAGCTGTGCCAGATATCGCTATCGAGAAAACGGGCCAGTCTGGATTTTTCAAGGGTTTGTTCCATGCGGGCCCCTTTACGACGCGTTGTCGGCACGAAGCCGCGGATCAACGAGATAATAGAGAATATCGACAATCATATTGATAATCACAAAGAAGAAGGCAATCAGCACCAGATAGGCAGCCATGATCGGAATATCGACATCGGAAATCGCCTGAATGAACAGAAGTCCCATGCCTGGCCACTGAAATACGCTTTCGGTAATGATGGCGAAGGCGATGAGCGAGCCGAGCTGAAGGCCGGTAATGGTAATCACCGGAACCAGCGTATTCTTGAGGGCATGCTTGAAATGAACCATCCGGTCCGGCAGGCCACGGGCGCGGGCGAATTTCACGAAGTCGGTCCGCATGACTTCCAGCATCTCGGCCCGGACAAGCCGCATGATCAGCGTCATCTGGAACAAAGCCAGCGTAATGGCCGGCAGGATCAGCGATTGGAGGCCGGAAACGGTCAAAAATCCGGTCGACCACCAGCCAAAGATATCGACCACGTCCCCGCGCCCGAATGTGGGCAGCCATCTAAGGATCACGCCGAAGAATAGAATGAGCAAAATGCCGATCAGGAAGGTTGGCAGTGACACGCCCATCAAGGAGAGGGTCATGATCACCTTCGAGGCGATCCCCTTGTTCCGCAAAGCAGTATAGACACCGGCCGGTATCCCGATCACAAGGGCAAGAATGGCAGAAACGAAAGACAGTTCAAGCGTAGCCGGCAGGCGTTCCTTAATAAGGTGGCTGACGGGCTGACGGTATTTATAGGAGATACCGAAGTTCCCCTCCGCCGCGTTGGCGGCAAACCGGCCGAACTGAACGATGAAAGGATCGTTGAGGCCGAGTTGCTGGGCGAGCGCCTCGCGGTCCGCTTCGCTCGTATCCTGACCGACCATGTTGTTGATCGGGTCGCCGACGAAGCGAAACATTGAAAATGCAATGAAGGCGACGGCCAGCATGACAATCACGGATTGCAGCAGCCGTTTAAGAATAAACGAAATCATATAGCATCACCGTTTGGAGGTGCATAAATGGAATGGGAGCCCTTGCCGTTATTTGGCAAGGGCTCCCATCATCAGCAGGTTATTTGTTCACCATGATGTAGCGGTAGTCGAGACCGTTATCAGCACGCTGGTTGACGGTAACGCGATCGCTCACGCCCCAGGACAGCGGCTGCTGGTGGACCGGCAAATATCCGACGTCATCCTTCACAATCTTGAAGGCTTCGGAGATCATCGCGTCGCGCTTCTTCTGATCGGTTTCAGAAACGATCTTTTCGTCAAGCGCATCGACCTTCGGGTTACAATAGTTGCCGAGGTTGAACATGCCACGCTTCGCATCCGGGTCGCGGCAAACGATCAGCGAGGAAAGAACATTCTCGCTGTCCATGCTGCCCGGCGTCCAGCCAAGAAGATAGAAGCTCGTGTCGTAACCACTGGTGGCGAGAACCTTGCCGAAATATTTGGACTTCGGCTGGGCCAGCAGGTCAACCTTGATACCGACCTTGGCGAGCATCGAGGTAACAGCCTGACAGATCTTCTCGTCATTGACATAACGGTTGTTCGGGCAGTCCATGGTCAGCTCGAACCCGTCCGGATACCCGGCTTCCTTCAGCAGTTTCTTGGACATCTCCGGATCGTACTTGTACGGGGTGTTCAGAGACTCATCGAAGCCGTTGATCTGTGGCGCGGCCAGCAGACCGGCGGGCGTCGCTGCGCCACGCATAATCTTTTTCTTGATGGCGTCAAGATTGATTGCATGGGCGAAGGCGGCACGAACGCGCTGATCCTTGAAAGGATTCTTGCCCTTGACGCTGGAATAAAGCAGCTCATCGCGGCTCTGGTCCATGCCGAGGAAGATCGTCCGGGCTTCCGGGCCCGTCAGGGCCTTTACGCCTTTGGCGTCTTTCAGACGCTGCCAGTCCTGAACCGGAACCGGATAGACCATGTCCATCTCGCCGGAGATCAGGGCCGCGACGCGGGTCGGCGCCTCCTTGATCGGAGTGAAGTCAACTTCCGTTACGTTGGTCGGAATATCCTTCCAATAATGCTCGTTGCGGACGAAAATCGTCTTCACGTCCGGCTCATGGCTCTTGACCATGAAGGGGCCGGTGCCGTTGGCATGCAGGTTAGCGTAGTTACCCTGATTATCACCTGCCGCGCTCGTGGAAGAGGTCGTGCCATGCTCTTCGGACCATTCCTTGTCCATGATGAAGAGGTAGGGCATGTCCTGAACCAGAATCGGGTTTGGCGTCGGGGTTTCGACCAGGATCGTGTAGTCATCGACCTTGGTGATGTTCTTGATCTGACCCGCCCGAACCTTCTGGTCGGAGCCGTCACGGCCAGCGCGCTGCCAGGAGAAAATCACGTCGTCAGCCGTGAAGTCCTGTCCTTCATGGAATTTGACGCCCTTGCGCAGCTTGAATTCCCAGGTCGTCGGGTTGACGATTTTCCAGGATTCCGCAAGGCCCGGCTGGATCGACATGTCTTCGCCATAAAGGACAAGACCTTCGTATACGTTGCCAAGCGTCGCCAGCAGGAAGGATTCATTGAGGGAATGCGGATCGAGGGAACTCAAATTCCCCTGAAAGGCATATTTGAAAGTTTTGGCCTGTACCGGCGAAACTACTGCTAAAACAGCAGCCGCGGCAATGGCCAACAGTCCACTACGTAACTTCATAACATCTCCCTTTTCATTATCGAGTTATGAACAAATGCGCCCATAAGGCCGTTAAACCACGTCGTTTGATATTATTGCTGTTGTTCGCATGGTCGTTGAAACCGAGATTAGCCAATAGTCTTTTTCCTGTCCAATGCATTCGCGAAGGATCAGGAGGCCAGTCTGTCGATCAACCGGGTCATGAAGCGACTGGCCGCCTCCACCTGGCTAATTTCAATATACTCATTGGGTTGGTGCGCGACGCCGATGGAACCGGGGCCGCATAGAACTGTGGAAAAACCGGCGCCCTGGAACTGGCCGGCCTCCGCCGCGTAGGAAACGGCCGCCGTGTCATTCTCGCCGGTAAGCGCGCGGCAGAGCATTTCCGCTTCGCCATTGACTTCCGGGCCGCAAGCCGGGACGTTGGAGGAAATCTCCGTGACGATATCCGCTTCCGGTGCAATCGCCTTCATGGCAGGAAGGATTTCCTTCTCGCAATGCTCCCTGAAGCGGGTGACGAAGCTCATCGGGTCGTCTTCCGGAATGTGCCGGATGTCCCACATGAATTCGCAAGTCCGGGCGAGTATATTGCCCGCCGTGCCGCCGTTAACCACGCCGACGGTCAATGTCGTATAGTTCGGCGAAAAGGGGCTCGCCGGATTGGAGCGCGCCTTG
>SBHH01000026.1 GCA_006226265.1 Alphaproteobacteria bacterium
GCCTTCTGTCGTCGGGAAGGTCTGCACCATCTGCAACCCGTCGCGAAGACCGACCTCGCGCAAGGAAATTTTCTCCGGCGGGTAAATGGCATCAATGCGGCTCATGCGACCTCTCCTTTTTTGCGGGCGAGGCCCAACTCGCGAAGAATATCGTCCGTATCCGCGCCAAGGGCGGGGACATGCAGCCCCTCCCCCAGCCCGGCGCCATCAAGCTCCAGTGGTAGGGTCGGGGCGCGATATGTCTTTCCATCGGCATTCTCGAAAGTGACGAGGCCGCCGTCACGCAACACATGCGGATCGTTGAAAAGATCTTCGGGCGCATTGATGCGGGCGAAGGGAATACCGAGGGCATCAAGCTTCTCTGTCAGCTCATCCGCATCCTGCTGGATGATCCGGGCGGCCACCTCGGGGATGGTCCATGTCCGCGCTTCGATCCGGTCGGTCGCCGTCACAAGGCGCGGATCGGTGAGAAAATGATCGAGGCCATAGGTCTTGCAGAAGGCGTTCCAGTGGCCGTCCGTCACCACGGCGATAAAGATTTTTTTATCCCCTTTGGTCTCGAAAATATCATAGACCGGCCAGGCATGGGTGCGTTCCGGCATCGGAGTGGAGGGGACGCCCGACATTTCATACTGCACCATATGCTGGGCGACGGTGAACAGGCAGTTCTCAAAAAGGCCGATGCGGATATTCTTGCCCTTGCCGGTTTTTTCCCGCTCCATCAGCGCGGCGAGGATGCCGATCACGCCGAACATGCCGCCCATGATATCATTGACGGAGGATCCGACACGGAGCGGTTTTTCCCGCGTGCCGGTCATGACGGCTAGCCCCGACATCATCTGCACCACTTCATCAAGGGCCGGCCGATGCTCATACGGGCCGGAGAGAAATCCCTTGTGACCGGCGATGATGAGGCCGGGGTATTTTTCCTGCAGGCGTTCGGCATCCAGCCCCTGACGGGCGAGCAGGCCGTCCTTGAAATTTTCAAGAAAGACATCCGCCGTCCCCAGAAGCCGGTGCAGGGCTTCCTGCCCTTTTTCCGTTTCCAGATCGAGGACAAGGCTGCGCTTGCCACGATTGAACAGCGGGAAAAAGGCGGTGCCCATTCCGCCAAGGGCCCGCGTCTTGTCACCTTTGGCGGGTTCGACCTTGATCACCTCGGCCCCGAGCTGGGCAAGGATCAGGCCGCATGTCGGCCCCATTACCATATGGCTCATCTCGACTACTCTGGTGCCGTCAAGCGGGAGCGGGGCTGTCATGTTATTACCTGTAGACCGTTTGGGGATTGCGAAAATTACGCTATTGCACGAAATGTTATCGTAAAAGTATAATCTTTCGATATTTCTGTTCTGATTTTTAGATGGCTCGCATGGATATCCGCCAACTCACCTATTATACGGCGATTTTCGAACATAAAAATCTCTCCCATGCGGCGAGCCAGTGCAATGTCGCGCAGTCGGCGATCAGCCATCATCTCGCCAACCTGGAGAAGGAACTCGGCGTTACGCTGTTCCTCCGCAAGCCCCGCGGAATGGAACCGACTGCCGTCGGCATCAAGCTTTACGAACATGCGCGGCGGATCTTGCGGGCCGTTCATTCGGCGGAGCAGGATATCCGAAAGGAATCAGAGCGGATCGAAGGCGATATCGCCGTGGGTCTCCCCTATTCGGTGATGAAGGCGATCGGTCTGCCGCTCATGCAGGCGGTGCTGAAAGACTTTCCAAACGTCCGTCTTTCCATCGTCGAAAGCCTGTCGGGCAGCAATTTCACAAGCCTGCTCACCTCCGATGTCGATGTCTCGCTTTTCTATAATCCACAGAAGGATGAGCGGATCACCATGCAGGCGGTGCTGGAGGAGGAAGTCCATTGCATCGGTAAGCCGGAGCTTCTGGGGGAAAAGGGCGATACCATCACCTTCGATGATCTCTGCCTGCTGCCGGTCCTTCTGCTCAGGCAAGGGGTGTCGGCGCGCGCGGTGATCGACCGGCCGGGCCTTCTCAACCGGTTTGAGGCGCGCATGCCTGTCCGGCTCAATTCCGTGAACGGCATCGTGACCGGGCTGCTGGCCGGGCTCGGCTGCACCCTTGCGCCGCATGTCCTGGTATCGGAGCATCTCGAAAGTGGGGTTTTGAGGGCGCGGCGCGTCATTGATCCGGTCCTGACCCGGCATCTTTACATCGGCCATCTGAAGGACCGGCCCGCGACCCGGGTGACCGAAGCCATGACCGATCTCCTTCTCTACCTGATCACCGAGGCGGTAAGCGCGGGGCGCTGGCAGGCGCGGCTTGAGTTCTAATTCCCTTCGCAGGCGCAATATAAATTTTGCGGGCGCATTGAAATTCTTTGCATTTGGTATGATTTTATAGTCATGGCCCCTGTGTGAAGGAGATAAAAATGACCCGCAGCCTACCCGGCGAGAAGAATGTTCTGGTTCTGCAAGGGGGCGGTGCGCTTGGCGCCTATCAGGCCGGGGCCTATTCTGCCTTGCATGAAATGGGCTATGAACCCGCATGGCTTGCGGGTATTTCCATCGGCTCGATCAATAGTGCGATCATCGCTGGAAATCCGCCGGAAAAGCGTATTTCGCGGTTGAAAGAGTTTTGGGACCGGGTGTCCGGCCATGTGCCGGGGCAGGGCGCGTCCCTCTTTTTCGGGGAGATCGGCCGTCGGCTTTATAACGAGGCCAGCGCGGCAGAAGTCGCCACCTTCGGCGTCGAGGGCTTCTTCACGCCCCGCTTTCCGCCGCCCATCGCTGCCCCCTGGCTGCCCCGCCCGCCGGAAGCCCTGAGCCATTACGATACGGCGCCCTTGCGCGAAACCCTGCTGGAGCTTGTCGATTTCGACAGGCTCAATCATGACGGCATTCGCTTAAGCGTCGGCGCGGTCAATGTCAAAAGCGGCAACTTCACCTATTTCGACACGGCGAAAACGGAAATCCGTCCCGAACATATCATGGCGAGCGGTGCGCTGCCCGAAGGCTTTCCGCCCATCGAGATTGACGGCGAATGGTACTGGGACGGCGGCCTCGTCTCCAACACGCCGCTGCAATATGTCATTGACGTGCATGACAAGGAGGATCTCTGTATCTTCCAGGTTGATCTCTTTAGTGCGCGGGGGGCGATCCCTGAAAACCTGCTGGAGGCATCGCAACGGATCAAGGATATCCGCTTTTCCAGCCGGACCCGGCTCAATACCGACGTGTTTAGACAAACGCAGGCCGCGCGGCGGCTGATCGGTCGCCTGCTTGAAAAAATACCGGATGAGCTTTTAAGCGCGGAGGATTTCTCGGCGCTGGAAAGCTGGAGCTGCGATTCCGCCGTCACCATCGCCCATCTTATCTACCGGCAGGCGGCCTATCACACCCAGTCAAAGGATTATGAATTTTCCCGCCTCTCTATTGACGAGCACTGGAAATCCGGCGCGGCGGATGCCGATCATCTGCTCCATCATAAAAGCTGGATGGCGCGCGGGCGGCCCCGCGACGGCGTGCAGGTCTTCGACTGCAACCGCCATTTCAAGGCGTGACGCCGCTTTCCTTCAGAAGCGAGAAAAGCGCGAGGCCGACGACGATCAGCATCGCCGCCGCCATCAGAAGATTGATGCGGAACTGGATTTGCGGCGCAAGATCGAGCCGCTTGATAAATATCCCCGTCGCCAGCCAGAGAAGATGGATGGGGATCCAGATCGCGTTCATGATGGCGAATTTGATCAGCGTCTCGGTCGTGAGCGACGCGGGGTAGAAGGCGAAGCCCGAGAAGAAGGCCGCATTGACCGCATAGGCCTTTGGATTGATCGCCTGCAGGGTGATCCCGGCGAGGACACCCGGCTTCTTCTCCGCCTCGATAAAGGCGATTTTTGCGCCTGCCGTCGCGATTCTAAAGGCAAGATAGCAAC
>SBHH01000002.1 GCA_006226265.1 Alphaproteobacteria bacterium
TTCGGCTTGTGGTGATGATGTATGTCCGGTTTCCGTTGTCCCGTCGCAATGTTGAAGACCTTCTTCATGAACGGGGCATTGATATTTGTCATGAAACAGTCCGCTATTGGTGGAATAAATTTGGTCCAATGTTTGCTGGTGAGATCCGGAAGAAACGACTTTATCCTTCCCAAAATCATTCCAACTGGCGATGGCACCTGGACGAAGTATTTGTCAGAATCAATGGAGAAACTCATTATCTGTGGCGCGCCGTCGACCACGAGGGGGAAGTTCTGGAAGCCTTTGTTTCCAGACGGCGAGATCGTAATGCTGCGTTGAAATTCCTCAAGAAAATCATGAAGCGATATGGAAGGTCGCACGAAATTGTCACAGATCGTTTAAAATCATATCGTGCCGCCATGAAGACTATCGGAAATGCTGAGGTTCAGGAGGTTGGTAGGTGGAAGAACAATCGCTGTGAAAACGCCCATCTCCCGTTTCGGCGAAAAGAGCAGGCGATGCTCAAATTCAGGTGCCTGTAAAGTTTGCAAAAGTTCGTCTCAATTCACGCATCATTCCATAACCATTTCAACCATGAGCGCCATCTAAACAACAGAGAAACATTCAAGCTCCAAAGAAATGCCGCATTGGCCGAGTGGTAGCAGCTTAGTGCGGCGTAATAGGTTGCATCTTTGTGCCAATCTCCGCCAAACAGAGGCGAGATCGAATTCGCCTGACAGCACCCCTCATGCTGCGTGGCGTAACTTCGTGCTGCATAAATCGCGGCATTGCTCGGCCATTTCTACGCCATGTGGAGCGCGGTCCAGTTCGTTCGACGGCAGCTTTTCGACAGGACCTTCCTCAAAGTTAATGCGGCGGCGCATATCCACATTCAGCTTGACAAGCTAATTTATGTTCCTAATAATTAGGATTAAGTCTCAAATAATGAGAAAACAAATGGGAAAGCTGAAAATCTAAACCTCTGGCCATACTGGCTCTGCTGGATTTTACGGATAAGAAATCCGATCTGGCGGGGTTGCATAATTGTATGAGAATCATTGGTGGATGATTTCGGGTAGGGGGCGCAATGGGAACAGGTAACTGCGAGAAAAGCAGTATTACAACCACATCAGACCGGGATTGTGTATTTTCATCGTTGCTTGAAAAATGGGCGACGCAAAGGCCAACTGCTGACTTTGCCAGATTTCCTGACGGAAAAGCATGGACATATGAGGAGGCCTTCAGGGACGCTCGTGTCGTGGCGCACAGCTTGCGCTCTCTGGGCGTGCGGCAAGGGGATAACGTGTTGTGCTGGTTGCCAAATGGCCCGGATATTCTCCGTGTCTGGCTAGGCATAAATTTGCTGGGGGCAGTATTCGTTCCCTTTAACGTATCCTACAAAGGCGAAACCCTACGGAATGTACTTCGTCTTTCTGAGGCGCGGTTATTAATCGGGCATAAACAGCTGGTGCCCCGTCTCGTGGACGTTTCTAAAGAAAGTTTGACCGATGTTGTCGTTATCGGCGGCCCGGTGGCGGAGATTTCCGGTATCAGGATGCATGGTGAGGAGGCGCTGGAAACCGGTTCCGATGCGCCTGTTGAACTGGAGCGTGATATCTGCGCGCATGATACGCAATCAATCATTTTTACCTCAGGAACCACCGGACCTTCAAAGGCTGTTCTGTCTTCATACGCACATCTCTATGCGCAGGGAGCGGAGGCGTTTGAATTTTTTGAAGGATCGGATTGCTTCATGATCAATCTGCCCATGTTTCATTGCGGAGGAACCATTCCTGTGGGGGTGGCCATAGCTAATGGCGGTGCCGTCTCTGTCTTTGACAAGTTCAAAATCGATGAATTCTGGTCTCTGATCAGGGCCACTAATACTACGGTTGCTTATGCGGTTGTGGGGCTTCCGGATCTTCTTTTGAAACAGCCTGCCAACCCGACGGATAGAGAAAATCCTTTGCGCGTTGCGATACTCCCGGGCCGTTCCGGCCCAGTATTCAGGCAACGCTTCGATTGTGATGTTTATACAATCTTTAATATGAGCGAAGTCTGCACGCCAATTCGTTCCGAACGAAATCCGTCGGCTGTGGATAGCTGTGGCACGCTTCGTGATGGGATTGAAGCGCGATTGGTTGATGCATTCGACAACGAGGTTCTAACGGGGGAGGCCGGGGAACTGATTATGCGAACGCGCCGTCCCTGGATGTTCAGCCATGGTTATGCAAATAACCCTGAAGCAACAGCTAAAGCTTGGCGAAATGGGTGGTTTCATACAGGAGATCTGCTCAAAAAAGATGCCGCAGGAAATTTCTACTTTCTTGACCGGCTGAAAGATTCCATCCGGCGCAAGGGGGAGAATATTTCTTCCAAAGAAGTTGAAGAGGCGGTTTGCAGATTCCCGTCTGTTGAAGATGCTGCCGCCATACCGGCAAAAGGGATCGACGGAGAAGAAGAGGTGATGGTGGTCATCACCGAGCGAAAAGGCGCATTCGTTAAGCCGGATGAGCTTATCGAGTTTCTGATTGGGCAGTTGCCCTATTTCATGGTGCCCCGCTATGTGCGTATTGAAAAGAAACTTCCGAAAACGCCAACGGGTAAGATCCAAAAAATTGAACTGCGTTCAAAAATGACCACTGAAAGCAGTTGGGATCGAGAGGCGGCGGGGATAATTCTGAAAAAAGAAAGGTTTAGTTGAAAGTAGGTCGGAAAAGACCAGGCAATAGAAAAACAATAAAAGGGAAGAAGGAGAGCGAAATGTTTAACAGGAGAGATTTCATTGCGGGTGCTGTGGGAATGTCAACGCTTCCATTTTTTGGAAATTTTGCATTCGCGTCAACAGACGATACCAAGAAAAAGGTGCGCAGAGGAGGCACGTTAACAGTTGCGGTTACCCCCGAACCTCCCCTTCTTACGTCCGCATTTCACAGCGGAGCGGCAAACGGTATTGTCTCTACTAAAATGATGGAAGGCCTGATTGCCTACGATCAAGAGCTCAACCTTCACCCGCTTCTCGCAAAATCGTGGGAATGGAGCGAGGATGGCCTTTCCCTGACATTCCATTTACAGGAAAATGTCAAATGGCATGACGGGGCTCCCTTTACCTCCAAAGATGTTGCCTTCAGTCTTATGACCGTATCAAAGGAATTGCATTCTTATGGCCGATCGGCATTTGCCAATATGATTGGGGTTGACACGCCTGATGATCATACGGCGATCATCCGACTATCTGCGCCTGCAAAATATATGATGGGTATTTTCTCCTCATATATTTCACAGATCTTGCCCGCCCATTTGTTCGAGGGCACGGATATCAGGACGAACCCTTACAACCAAAAGCCCGTTGGAACCGGCCCGTTCAAATTCAAGGAATGGGTAAAGGGCAGCCACGTGAGCCTGGTCAGGAACGATGATTACTGGCGGAAGGATGAGCCGTATCTTGACGGTGTTGTGTTCAGGTTTATTCCGGATGCAGGTGCACGGTATGTTGCATTCAAGAGCGGGGAGGTTCAAATGGGCTTCGACGCGGTTCCTGTGAATGAACTGAAAGGCATGAAGGATTCCGGTGATTTTATTGTCACGACGGATGGCGGTGAATATACGGCACCGATATTTTTACACGAATTGAATACGCGGCGTGCTCCTTTCGATAATATCAAAGTTCGGCGTGCCATGCTGCATGCGATCAATCGGGAAGCCCTGATAAAAATTGTCTGGGGTGGAATTGGAGAGGTCGCAACCGGACCTGTTCCGCGTACGAATACGCAGTTTTATAATCCGAATACAGTTCAATATCCATATGACCCCGAAAGGGCAGAGGAATTGCTGGATGAAGCAGGTTATCATCGTAAAAAAGATGGTATCCGCTTCACGATGTTTCATGATTTCCTTCCCTTC
>SBHH01000317.1 GCA_006226265.1 Alphaproteobacteria bacterium
GGTGAAGTCGAAGTGCAGATCGACGGCCAGGTGAACCTGCAGACAGTCGGACAGCTCGACCTTGCGATCTTCTTCAACGAAGGGGGTCTGCAACCGCTCGGCGACAGCCTGTTCAAGGAAAGCACCGCCTCCGGCGCCCCGACCATCGGCGTCCCCGGATCGACCGGTTTTGGCACCTTGCGTCAAGGCTACCTCGAAACTTCGAACGTGAACGCAGTGCAGGAAATCACCCAGCTCATCAGCGCCCAGCGCGCCTATGAAATGTGCTCGAAGACCATCACCGCCGCCGACGAAATGATGTCGGTTACCAACCAGCTCGGCCGGTAAACCTTTCTAGAATAGAAGAGGCTGTTATGAAACATATCACTTTGACCCTGACCTTCCTCATCGCCTTCCTCGCGCCCGCGCTGGCGTTTGGCGAAGAGACGGTCACACTGCGCCAGAACATCACCGTCGAGGGTAAGGAAATCACCGTCGGTGATATCTTCTCCGGGGCGGGCGACAAGGCGGATGTCGTTGTTTCCGCCTCTCCGGCGCCGGGCAAGTCGATCATTTTCAAGGCAGTCTCCGTCGCCCGCTTCATCCATTCGAAGGGCCTTGTCTGGCGCCCGACCTCACCGGTCCGCCGCATTCCCGTCCGCCGCATCGGTGTTTCGGTCTCGCAGCAAGTAATCACCGACAACCTGCGCGCCGCCCTCGAATATGAAAGCGGCGAGGATCTGTTCGAGATGCAGCTTGCCACCCAGGCACTCAACATCATGGTCGGGACGAACGAAACCCCGGACGTGTCCGTCGAGAATGTCTTCTATAACAGGAAGAGCGGTCAGTTCGTCGCTGAGCTACTGGCTCCGGCCAATGCCGACAACGGCCAGCGCTACAAGGTCATGGGGACGATTCACCGCCAGGTCATGGTGCCCGTTCTGAAGCATTTCACCGCGTCTGGCGAAGAAATCACAGCCAAGGATATCGAATTCAAGCCGGAACGCGAAAGCAAGGTCGGCCGTGGCATGATCACCGAAGCAGACATGCTGATCGGCAAGAGCCCGCGCCGCGCCATTCGCTCCGGCGTTCCCGTCAATGCCAATAATCTCGGCGAGCCGGTCATGGTCGCCAAAGGCAAGCTTGTTGCCGTCGTTTTGCAACAGGGCGGCCTGTTCCTGTCGGTCTCGGGCCGGACGCTGGAAGCAGGCGGCAAGGATGACGTCATCCGGGTCGAGAATATCGCCAGCCGCAAGATTATCCAAGCGCAGGTCGTCAGTGCCCGGGAAGTTCGTATCGTCAATGCCCAGTCACAGCTCGCCGCTGTCCGCTAATTCAAGAGATGAAGGATCATAAAATGACCCAGATGGTAAAAATTTCCATGCGCATCGCCCTTATCGCGGGCCTCGGTTTCTGGCTTGCAGGCTGCAATGCTCTCGATCGCATTGCCAATATCGGCGCGGAACCGCCGCTTTCGAAAATCGAGAACCCGGTCACGCAAAAGGATTACCAGCCGGTTTCCCTGCCAATGCCGCGCCCGGAACCCGTGCTGCAGCAGGCCAACTCTCTCTGGCGGCCGGGCTCCAAGGCCTTTTTCAAGGACCAGCGCGCAAGCCAGATCGGCGATATCCTGACCGTCGAGGTGGAGATTTCCGACAAGGCGACCTTGAACAACTCAACGGACACGACCCGCTCCTCTTCCGAGTCGGCAGGTTTTGCCGGGTTGCTCGGACTTGAATCGCAGGTCACCAAAGTTCTGCCCGAAGGCACCGATTCCAGCTCCCTCGTCGATCTTGGCAGCGACCACAGCGTCAGCGGCTCCGGCGCGGTCAACCGTAACGAAACCATCAAGACCGAAATTGCTGCGATCGTCACCCAGATCCTGCCGAACGGTAATCTCGTGATTGTCGGTCGCCAGGAAGTCCGGGTGAATTTCGAAAGCCGCGATCTGTCGGTTACCGGCGTGGTCCGGCCGGAGGATATTACCTCCGACAACACGATCAAGTCCTCGAAGATTGCCGAGGCCCGCATCTCCTACGGCGGACGGGGTCATCTAACCGATGTCCAGCAGGGTCGCTACGGCCAGCAGCTCTTCGACATCATTTTCCCCTTCTGATCGGGAAGAGAGACAAAAACAGAAAAGCCGGTCCTTCGGGACCGGCTTTTTTTATGTCTGCGTCTGCCTGCCAGCACTCAGTCGTCGCGGTAGATTTTTTCGCGCCGCTCGTGCCGCTCCTGCGCTTCCAGGCTCAAAGTTGCGACGGGCCGGGCTTCGAGGCGCTTGAGAGAAATCGGCTCGCCAGTCTCGTCGCAATAGCCGTACTGACCCTCGTCGATCCTCCGAAGCGCCGCGTCAATCTTGCCGATCAGCTTGCGTTGCCGGTCGCGGGTTCGAAGCTCGAGCGCGCGCTCGGATTCCGTGGACGCCCGGTCGGCAATATCCGGCTCCTTCACATTTTCTTCTTGCAGATTGGCAATGGTCTGGCTCGCATCTTCCAGAATCTCGTTGCGCCACTTCAGAAGTTTTGCCCGGAAGTACTCCTGCTGCCGGGGATTCATGAACGGCTCATCCTCGGAAGGCCGGTATTCGTCAGAAATTTGAACGTTCATTTAAAGCGACTCCAGTTCCTACGCCCCAAAACGCGCTAAAAATTAACGGTTATTTATAAGATCACGCCGCCATTAGCAACTGTCTATTCAACATTGCCCTGATATTTATAGGAATTGACGAATTATGGAGAGAGGCGCAAAACCTCAAATGGCTTAATATCCGTATTTTGCAAGCTCCACGGCTGCGCGCACTTCGATATCGTGGACGATTTCGGCGAGTTCCGGATCGGCATCCGCAACATTGATGGACGCAAGCGAATCCTTGAGCTGCATCAGCTTTTGGGCAGAAAGATTGCCGATCAGCAAGCCATGACGGATTTCTTCCAACTTTTCGAGAAGGTCCCGCCCCTTGGCCACTGCCTTCCTGTTTTTCTCACGGTTATTCTCATCCACCCCCTGCAGAGCCATGAGGGCGTCGATCGAGTTTACCGGCGAGGAAGAGGATACATTCGCCGTCGCCGCAGGCTCAACCGTTTCCTCGGAGATCGAGAATTTATGCCCCGAACCGGAAGCACCCTTTTTTCCTTTAGCGCCGGACGTCGAACTCGTCCGGCCCGGGCCGCCCACTTTCATGATACGATTGACCTTTCCTCTGCTGCGTCCGTAACGCAGACCCGCTGCCATTGTCAGGGGTCATTCTTTCCCGGTCAAGGGGGAAGATATTGCCGCATTTTGCGGCCTCTCCCGACAATATATATTTTATCTCTTATTTTTCAATATGTTAGATTTAAAACAAGTTGGCATGAATTTCGCTTCTAGTTTTGCAGAAATGTAAAAACTTCTGATTTCGAAAGACGGAAACCACTGATGACTTTAAATTTAGTCCACAAAGTTGCAAAGCAGCTGTTCCCGGCGCGGCGTATTATCGCCTCCTTTTTCCTTGCCGCCGGTCTTCTGGTGCTGCAGACGGCACATGTCGAGGCAGCCTCGCGCGTAAAGGATATCGCCGAATTTGAAGGCATCCGCGACAATATCCTTGTCGGATATGGTGTTGTGGTCGGCCTGAACGGTACGGGTGACTCGCTTAAGAACTCGCCTTTTACCGAGCAGAGCCTTGAATCCATGCTGGAACGTCTTGGAGTGAATACAAGCGGTCAGACGTTGAAGACAAAGAACTCCGCAGCCGTTATCGTCACCGCCACCCTGCCCCCGTTCCAACGCCAGGGCACGAAAATCGATGTTGTCGTTTCCTCCCTCGGCGATGCGACGAACCTGACAGGAGGCACCCTTGTTGTGACCCCGCTTCTGGCTGCCGACGGTGAAGTCTATGCGGTTGCGCAAGGGACCCT
>SBHH01000219.1 GCA_006226265.1 Alphaproteobacteria bacterium
TAGGCCCGAGCCGGAGTTCCCGACCGCCCCGGTTCACCTTGTAGGCCACCAGATCCATCACAACATCGGCGATATTGAGCGTCTCCGTCCCGACATCGGGATTGCGGCGGCGAAGCACGGCCCGGATACGCGCCATCAGCTCGGCCGGCGAAAAGGGCTTCGCCACGTAATCATCCGCACCGACATCAAGGCCGCGGACGCGGTCCGCTTCCTCACCGCGCGCGGTGATCATGATGACCGGCAGGTTGCCATATTTCGGATCGCGCCGGAGGCGGCGGCAAATCTCTATTCCGGAGATTTTCGGCAGCATCCAGTCGAGCAGCACAATATCCGGGCTCTGTTCTTCCAGGGTGAGTAATGCCTCCTCCCCGTCATGGGCGGAGGCGACATCGAACCCCTCTGATTCCAGGTTATAACGGAGGAGCTCTACCATCGCGAGCTCGTCTTCAACGACCAGTACTTTCATTTATCGGTACTCATTCTTCCTCGGATACATGATCGATCATCGTCACGCTGGTCTTGTCGCCCTTCGGGCGTTCCTGCGACGGGGCCTGGCCCGTGACCTGGTAGATGATGATCTCGGCAATATTCGTCATATGATCTCCGATCCGCTCAATATTCTTCGCCATGAAGATCAGATGCGTGCAGCTCGTAATGCTGCGAGGATCCTCCATCATGAAGGTGAGCAGCTCGCGGAACATGCTATTATAAAGCTGGTCCACTTCCTGATCACGAAGCCAGACTTCATGCGCGAGATCGGCATCTTCCTTGGCATAAGCCTTTAAAGTATCGTCGATCATCCGGCGCACCAGATTCCCCATCCGCGGAATGGCCGACATCGGCGTGACAGCCGGTGCCTGGTTCAGGGCGACGACCCGCTTCGCGATATTAGCCGAATAGTCGGCGACACGTTCAAGAAGGCTGGCAATTTTAAGTGCCGAAATTACCGTGCGAAGATCATCCGCCACGGGATTGCGAAGTGCCAGCAGACGGATCGCCATGTTGTCGAGCACATGTTCGAGATCGTCGACGGCGACATCTGCCTCGACCGTTTTAAGGGCGAGTTCCGTATTCCGCTCGGTCAACGAACGGACCGCAGCTTCCAGCTGGGCTTCGGCAAGGCCGCCCATCTCGACGATGGTATTGCGCAAACTGTCAAGTTCCTCGTCATAGGATTTGACGATATGTCCGGTTCCGCTCATCTTCTGTTCTCCTGATTTAAGAGGCGGCTGGGTCATCCGAACCGCCCGGTGATATAGCCCTGCGTGCGTTCATCGGACGGGCTGGTGAAAAGTTGTTCTGTCGCGCCGGTTTCGACGATCTGTCCCATATGGAAGAAAGCGGTTTTCTCTGAAATCCGCGCGGCCTGCTGCATTGAATGGGTAACGATAATAATGGTGTAGTTTGTTTTCAGCTCTTCGATCAGTTCTTCGACCTTCGCGGTCGCAATCGGATCGAGCGAGGAACAGGGTTCGTCCATCAGGATAATGTCCGGCCGGACGGCAAGCGCGCGCGCGATGCAAAGACGCTGCTGCTGTCCGCCCGAAAGACTGGTGCCGGACGAATGAAGCCGGTTCTGCACTTCATCCAGCAATCCGGCGCGCTCAAGGCTGGTCAACACCATTTCGTCCAGTTCGTCCTTGTTCTCGGCAAGGCCGTGAATGCGCGGACCATAGGCGACATTGTCATAGACCGACTTCGGGAAGGGGTTGGGCTTCTGAAACACCATGCCGACACGGGCGCGAAGCAAAACCTCATCCACATCCTTGCCATATATATCGACGCCGTCCAACAGGATTTCGCCGGAAACCCGACAGCTTTCGACTGTATCGTTCATCCGGTTGAGACAGCGGAGAAAAGTCGACTTGCCGCAGCCCGACGGGCCGATCAGCGACGTGATCCGATGCTTTGGAATATCGAGCGAGATATTGCGGATCGCGTGATTATCGCCATAGAAGACATCCACATTCCGCGTTGAAATGATGACCTCCTCGGCCGTCTCGGGCACCGCTTCCAGTCTTTTTCCAGCAAAACTCTGTACCATGATAATCCTTTACCAGCGGCGCTCGAACTTCTTACGAAGAACAATCGCCAGAGCGTTCATGAAGATGAAAAAGGCAAGCAGCACCAGGATCGCCCCTGAGGTCTTCTCGACAAAGGCGCGTTCGGGGCTGTCCGCCCAAAGGAAAATCTGTACCGGCATTACCGTCGCGGGATCGAGCGCACTGTGCGGGATGTCAGCGATGAAGGCGACCATGCCGATCATGAGAAGCGGCGCGGTCTCTCCAAGGGCCTGCGACAGGCCAATAATTGTCCCGGTCAGGATACCCGGCATAGCAAGCGGCAACACATGATGAAACGCCGTCTGATGGGTCGAGGCGCCAAGACTAAGCGCGGCCTGCCGGATGCTGCCCGGCACGGCACGGACAGCAGAGCGCGCTGCGATAATGATCGTCGGCAAGGTCATAAGTGCAAGCGTAAGGCCGCCCACCACGGGCGCCGAGCGCGGCAGATGCGCGACATTAAGGAAGATCGCAAGCCCCAAAAGGCCGAACACGATGGAGGGCACGGCGGCAAGGTTGTTGATATTTACCTCGATCAGGTCGTTAAAGCGGTTGCGGGGGGCAAATTCCTCAAGATAGATGGCGGTCAGCACACCGATCGGGAAGGCGACGGCGATCGTCACCAGCAGCGTGAAGAAGGAGCCGACCATCGCTCCGGCGATTCCAGCCTTCTCCGGTTCCCGGCTGTCGCCTTCGGTAAAGAAGCCGCTGTTGAATTTAAAGCTGAGGGCACCCGATTTTTCAAGCACATCCAGCCAGCGGAGCTCGTCATCCTTGACGCGCCGGTCGGACTGCGGTGCCTTACGATCGATGTAGCCCTTATGCACCATATCGACATCATCGCTCGCAAGAAGCGCGACGGGCATCGACCTGCCGATCAGCGACGGATCCGCCAGCACCATTTCCCGGAGCTGGTTCGATGCCTCCTTGCTGACCAAGCCGAACAGGGCGCGAAGATCCTTCCGCGTTTTCACGTCGGGAAACTCGGCCCGGAGCGCATCGCGCACCAGTTTGCCGTAGTTCGCGGCTTTAAGCGCCGCCGGATGGCCCTCCCCTGTCTTATCGAGGACCGATTGCTCGAAGGTGATATCGAGGGTGATATAGGTCTGTATAAAGGCACTGTAGCCCTTGCTGGCGATACTGAACAGCAGAATTGCAAGCAGCGTGAGTGCAATGACAATCGCACCAAGGCCGACCAGGCGGAAGCTTTTCTCTGCCCGTTTGCGTTTCTTGAGCCGTTTCTGGAAGCGTTCCGAGTTCCAACTTGAGGCGCCGGTGTTATCGAGAAGATCAGTCATATTTTTCCCGGTATTTGCGGACCACCACAAGGGCGACGATGTTAAGGGTAAGGGTGACGGCAAAAAGTACGAGCGCAAGCGCAAAGGCGGCAAGCGTCTTCGCGCTATCAAACTCCTGATCGCCGACCAGCAGGCCGACAATCTGCACTGTCACTGTTGTTACGGCCTCCAGCGGATTGACGGTAAGATTGGCGGCAAAGCCTGCCGCCATCACGACGATCATGGTTTCGCCGATCGCCCGGCTGACCGCCAGTAAAACCGCACCGATAATTCCCGGCAATGCCGCGGGAAGGATCACGTTCCGGACGGTTTCTAATTTCGTCGCGCCGAGCCCGTAAGAGCCGTCGCGTAAAGACTGCGGCACCGCCATGATGATGTCGTCGCTTAAAGACGAGACAAAGGGAATAATCATCATTCCCATCACCACTCCGGCGGCAAGTGCACTTTCGGAAGCGACTTCAAGCCCGAGAGAGTGACCTAGATCGCGGAAGAAGACCCCGACAGTCAGCGCAG
>SBHH01000181.1 GCA_006226265.1 Alphaproteobacteria bacterium
ATGTTCCTTGAACGCCTCTTCGGAGAAGTTGGCGCCAAACCGCATTTCCGTCACGGATTTCAGGAGCGCAAGCTCCGTGTTGTCCGCATCCTGCAAATGCTCGACCAGATCGTTCGCGGCCTCTTCAAAAACAGGATCATAAGGATCTTTTCCCTTGTTCCGGTATGTCTTGAAGAAATTTTTCGGCACCTCGTGCTCATAATCCTCGTCATACCATTTGGCGCCGGAGATGTCATAGACCTCGACCTCAATCTCGACATCCAGACCATTCGACTTGTTGATCTTGCCCATCACATAGAGATCACCCGTCGCTTCCGAATTCGGGGCGATGCGGACAGCCCCGAACTTACCGGTCGCCTCCAGCTTATCCTTAAGGTTAAGTGCAAAGCGGACGGCCTCGGCCCGGCGCAGCTCCGGCCAGATGCCCTCCTCTTCCTGCTCCTGCAAATCTTCCGGGATACCAGGATCAAAGACCGGAATAATGATATCGAGCTTCGGCTTCCCGGATTCCGGCGAGATTTTCGCGGCCGTCATGACTTCACCGGAAACACGTGGGCCGACACTGGCCGACATTCCGGGCGTCACACAGCTTGTCAACATGAAGCAGCCGCAGATCAGCCAACCTGCCAGAATTCGAGCCATATTCATGTTTCTTCCGCTTTTTTGCATGAGTTCATATATTTGACTGATCCTTGAGCGGTATGCCTTTCAGCTTGCGGTATTCATTCCACAGCTTCGCTTTTTTCTCCGGATCAGGTTCGTTCATTGCCGCCTCGCGCACCTTCTGCTGCAAAATTGTATCATTATCTGCAGATGGAATATCTTCCGGTAGCTTGCCGTTTGCCATGGCGGAATTTTCCGGCAATTTCCCCGCGCTTGCCTGATTATCCCCCGCGGCATTGCCGGAATTTACCCCTGCTGCCGCGGCATCCGGCCTGTCTCCTGCAGATTTTTTGGCTGCATCCGTTCCCTGTATGCCACTGGCAGCGGTTGAGTTTGCCGATCCGGACCCGTTGCCAGATCCACCTCCCTCTCCGCCACCGGATGATCCGCCCTCGGCCCCTTTTGATCGGGATTGCGGCTGCTGCAGGCAATCATCATATTTATTCAGGGAATTGAAAAGCGCCTTGTCCATCCGCTCGGTAATTTCCTCTTTGGTAAGGCCTTCGGATTTCTTGTAATCGACACCATAATCACGGCAGTCTCCCCCCCCTGCTCCAGCCGCGGCGGCAGGCATCGCCGGACCGGAGACCAGCAAAGTGACCGTAATAAAAAGAACAGTTGCAGAAATTAGTTCATTCATCTTTAAAGAAACCGGCCACATATACAGAGTGGCATAAAATTTTATAGAAACCCTACCATAACGTCAATTTTGGAGAGCTGTCAGAACAAGATCTCCTGTTTGTACGTTTTTCACCCGATAATCGTCGAATATTTATGGCCAGAAACAGGCGTTTCAACCGCACTGTAAATATATCTAGATATATCTTGACTTTCGATATATCGAGATATATATCGTCTTTCATGAAAAACTTCTTTATGCACAAATGCGGCGGACGCCGCTACCATCGTTCCGACGATATGTCGGATCATCATTCATCCCACAGACGGCGGCATCGCCGGGGCGGACGCCTGTTCGATTACGGAGAATTGCGGCTTCTGCTCCTTTCGATGATTGCTGAGCAGCCCCGCCATGGCTATGAACTGATCAAATTGATCGAGGAACGCTTCGGCGGCAGCTATTCGCCGAGTCCGGGCGTAATCTACCCGACCCTTTCCTGGCTCGACGACATGGGATATGCCCTGATCGGAGAAGAGAAAAGCAGCGGCCGGAAAAGCTACCGGATCACGGAGGAAGGGGAAGCCTTTCTCACTGCAAATCGTGCGGCGGCAGATGCTCTCTTTTCCCGTACCGGCAGGGGGCCGGGCCGCATGCCCTCCCCTGTCCTCCGTGCGATGGAAAACCTCAAAGTTGCAATGCGTCTCCGCCTCAAGGAAGGAGAGATCAGTAAGGGCGCCGCAACCGATATCGCAGCGGCCATTGATGCCGCCGCACAAGTGATCGAAAAAAGTAAATAACGGAGTCCGACATGTCCAACGAAACCATTTCCACGGTCAAAACCACTCATGGTTCGCGCTATCTCCAACAGCTTTGCAAACATTTCAGACACAAAATACCGGCGGATTTCAATAAGCAGGCAGGCCGGATCATTTTCGAGGAAGGGAAATGCGACCTCGCCGCAAGCGAAAACGGCCTCGTCATGACCGTCAGCGCGACAGGTAAAGCGGAAGGCGCACGCCTTCAGAATATCCTCACCCGCCATCTCGAACGCTTCGCCTTCCGCGAAGATCTCGAGATCACATGGAGCGCGGCCTGAAAGTTCTGACAGTTTAACGCCGCCAGGTTATTGACATGGCGGCGTTTGTGTTGGTTGCGGGGAGAGGATTTGAACCTCTGACCTTCAGGTTATGAGTTAGATTTATTAAATTACCATAGTCTATCATATGGTAGCCTGTATGGTCATATATTATTGTTATAATTATGATATTTTGCATGGCTGCTACGCCTTATCTCTCACAAATATCTTGCCTTTCGCTGTTATTTGCTTCCATTATGCTTCCGGAATGACGTATGGAAGCGAATATGAGACTGAACAAGCGTACCATTGACGGCCTTGTCGTGAAAGAAAAAGACTATTTCGTCTGGGATGAAACCCTGCCCGGCTACGGCTTGCGGGTTTTGCCTTCAGGGCGGAAGACCTTCCTTATCCAGTATCGCGACGGCGGCGGGCGCACCCGGCGGAAAGGACTGGGCAGATATGGCACGGTAACGGCCGAGAAAGCCAAGGACAAGGCCCGTGAGCTGCTTGGCGGCGTCGCCCATGGGGCAAACCCTGCCGAGGAAGCCAAGCGCAAGCGAGGGGCCGCTATTGTGTCGGAACTTTGCGAGAGGTTTATGTCTGACTATGTGCCGTCGCATTGCCGCGCAAGCACGGCGAAGGAATACCGGCGCTGCATGGACCTATTTATCAAGCCCGCCTTCGGAACGGTGCAGGTGGAGGAAGTGCAGCGGAGCGATATCGCCGATCTTCATCACAAGTATCGGGACAAGCCCTATCAGGCGAACCGGACCTTGGGCGTTCTCTCCGTCATGTTCAATCAGGCGGAAGTCTGGGGCCTTCGCCCCGAGGGAACCAACCCCTGCCGCCATGTCAAAAAATATGAGGAGAAAAAGCGCGAGCGGTATTTGAGCGGCGAGGAACTTTCCCGCCTTGGCCAGACCCTTGCCGATCTCGAAGCGGAAGGCATTGAATCGCAATCGGCGATTAACTGTATCAGATTGCTAATCCTGACCGGCTGCCGCCTTCGGGAGATACAAACCCTTAAATGGGAGTTTATCAAAGGCAACTCAGCTTACTTGCCTGATTCCAAGACCGGCGCGAAGCGGGTTTATCTTGGACCGGCAGCATTAGAAGTTCTCGCAAGTGTCGAACGTATCGAAGGCAACCCTTATGTCATTACCGGCAAACTCCCTGGCTCCCATATCACGGATATGCAAAAGCCATGGCGGCGAATACGAAAGGCGGCCAATCTGGAAGATGTGCGCATCCATGATCTCCGGCATTCCTTTGCCTCAATCGCCGTCGGCTCGGGTGAGAGCCTTCCCATGATCGGCAAGCTGCTTGGCCATACACAGGTGCAGACCACGGCCCGCTATGCCCATCTTGCCGACGATCCCATGCAGAATGCCGCCGAACGCGTATCGAGTGAACTGGCGAGGTTATTGAGGGGATCGCAATCCAATTGATCCTCCGTATTGATTGATACGAAGCAGATTGAATAGGATACGTATCGTTACGAAAAGTCC
>SBHH01000277.1 GCA_006226265.1 Alphaproteobacteria bacterium
TAGATTTCTTATTTACTCCAGAGAACGAAGCAGTAATTAAATTTTCGAAACGCTTGATTTGCTGCTCAACAAATCCTTCGTTACCTTCGAATTCTATAATGCCTTCATTGATGTTAATTTTAATTTTCGCGTCTGGCATCTGCATATACTTTTCTGTTAGAAAACCCTAAAAATCAATATATAGTAGAAATTTTTAGACAGTTTATACTAGCAAAAAAAATTGAATATACAACGCCCAATCACACGCCGCCCATCTAATACTATTAAATAAGCAATTCCCCCTCACCGCCCCTTAAACACCGGGTCGCGTTTCTCCAGAAACGCGTTAATGCCTTCGGCGTAGTCTTCGGAGGTGATGGCGACGGTGTATTGGTCGATGTCCATATAGCTCACCGCGTGGTTAAGGGCGTTTGCGGCGACGGTGGCGCCCTGTTTGATCATGCGGACGGGGAGCGGCGGGCGGGCGGCGATCTTTTCCGCGAACTCGTAAGCGAGCTCATAGGCCTTGCCTTCCTCCGCCAGTTCCTCGACGAGGCCCCATTTCTCGGCGGTCGCGGCGCTGATCTTGTCGGCGACGATGCAGAGCTGCTTGGTGCGGGCCGGGCCCATCAGGTTGACCATGCGGGGGACGGACTGCCAGCTCATATTCATGCCGTTCCGGATTTCCGGGACCCAGAATTTGGCGGTTTTCGAGGCGATCCGCATATCGCAGGAAACGGCGAGCGCGACGCCGCCGCCGATGCAATATCCCTCCACCGCGACGAGGGTCATGGGCTCCAGCGCCTCCCAGGCCGCGCTCATCCGGGGGCCGACACGGAGCATTTCGCGCCGCTCCATCACGCCCGCGGTCACGCGCGCCTTCGCCGCCGGGTCTTTCAAGTCAAAGCCCGCCGTGAAATTCTTTGCGTTGCCGGTCAGGATAATGGCGCTCGTCTCCGTATCGCCGTCGAAGGATTTCGCGGCCTCCGTCAGTTCCAGCATCAGATCGATCGAGAGCGGATTCATGTCATGGCCCCGGTCGAAACGGACAGTGGCGATGCGCCCCTCGCGGGTGATGGTTACATACTTGAAGCTCATGGTTTTCCCCCTTATTGTTTTTATGACCGCGCCCACGGACCTGAAAAGGAACTTTACATGCCCGCCTATATGCTCGCCCGGATCAATGTCACCGATCCGGAACAATATGAAGTCTATAAATCCCTTGCCCCGATCGCCATTAAAAAATACGGCGGGCGGTACTTAACGCGCGGCGGCGCGATGGAAACGCTGGAGGGGCCGGAGGAAACGCTCCGTGTCGTGCTGCTGGAATATCCGGATATGGCGACGGCACGGGCCTTCTACGACAGCCCAGAATACCGGAAGGCGCGCGACGCGCGGGCCAATGCCGCCGAGGGGCAGTTCGTCCTTCTCGAAGGGCTGGACGTGGTGCTTCCGTAAGCTTTAGTAAAGCTCTCCGCCGTCAAGCGGGGCGAAATAATCGGCGATTTCCGCATCCCCCACGGCCTCCAGATTGGCCGGGTTCCAGAGGGGGCGCTGATCCTTGTCGATGACGGTCGCGCGCGTGCCTTCATAGAAATCGAGGCCCTGGATCACGCGGTTGACCATGCGGAACTCCATCCGCATGCAGTCGTCGAAATCAAGCGTCGCGCCTTTTGAAAGCTGATCGAAGGTGAGACGAAGCGCGGTCGGCGATTTCTTGCGCAATAGCTTCGCCGTATCGCGGGCGAAGGCGCTTCCTTCCGCTTCCTCAAGCCCCGTGAGAAGGGCGAGCATGCTCTCCGCCTCAAAAAAGCGGTCGATCTCGCCCATGATCTCGGCAAGCGGCGCGGTGCCGGGGTCTTTTCGAAAATCGCTGATGATTTGACTGACCGCATCCGCATCGGTTGCGCCGTCCGCAAGGGCTGCCTTCAAATCCTCCAGCCGGCTTGCCGGGACATAGGCCGTCGCAATGCCCGCATAGACCGCATCCGCGGCCTTGAGCCGTGCGCCCGTGAGGCCGAGATAGAGGCCGAGCTTTCCGGGGCAGCGCGGCAGGAAGTAGGAGCCGCCGACATCGGGAAAGAGGCCGATGCCCGTCTCCGGCATGGCAAAGAGGGTATTTTCGGTCGCGATCCGCTGGCTGCCATGGACCGAGACGCCGACGCCGCCGCCCATCACGATGCCGTCGATGAGCGCGATATAGGGTTTGGAGAAATGCTTGATCGCCGCATTGACGAGATATTCGTCGCGATAGAACTGGTAGGGATAATCGCCCTTCGCGCGTCCCTCATTATAGAGCCTGACGATATCGCCGCCTGCGCAGAAGGCCTTTTCGCCGGTGCCCTCGATGACGACGGCGGCGACGTTTTTATCCTTGTCCCAGTCCTCAAGCTGCGCCTTCAGGGCGACGCACATTTCCTGTGTGAGCGCGTTCAGCGCCTTCGGCCGGTTCAGCGTCACCAGGGCGATCTTGCCCCGGATTTCAAACTGGATATCGTCTTCCACCGTCATACTCAGCCTTTCCCCTGGCCGTCGGCCAGCTTGCGCGCGATCACGACGCGCATGATTTCGTTCGTTCCTTCCAGAATCTGGTGCACGCGGGTGTCGCGGACCAGCCGCTCAAGCGGGAAGTCCCGCAAATATCCATACCCGCCATGAAGCTGCAGCGCCTCGTTACAAACGTTAAAGCCGACATCGGTCGCGAAACGCTTGGCCATCGCGCAATGAAGCGTTGCCTCCGGGTCCTTGGCGTCCAGCTTCGAGGCCGCCTGACGGATCATGAGCCGCGCGGCCGCGAGTTCCGTCGCCATGTCGGCGAGGCGAAATTGCACCGCCTGAAACTCGCCCACGGGCTGGCCGAACTGCTTGCGCTCCGCCGTATAATCCTGCGCCTGCTCCAGCGCCGCGCGCGCCGCGCCAAGGGAGCAGGCGCCGATATTGAGCCGCCCGCCATCGAGGCCCATCATGGCGATCTTGAAGCCCTGCCCCTCCTCGCCGACGAGATTTTCGACCGGCACACGGCAGTCATCAAACAATACTTGGGCGGTCGGCTGGGAATTCCAACCCATTTTCCTCTCTTGCGCGCCGAAGCTGATGCCGGGCGCATCGGCGGGAATGGCGATGCAGCTGATCCCGCGGGCGCTGTCATCGCCCGTCCGGACCATGGTGACATAGACATCCGCCTTGCCGCCGCCCGAGATAAAGGCCTTGCCGCCGTTGATCACGTAATGATCGCCGTCGCGCACCGCCTTTGTGCGGAGCGCCGCCGCGTCGGAACCGGATCCGGGCTCGGTCAGGCAGTAGCTCGCGAATTTCTCCATGGTGGTGAGGCCCGGCAGGAATTTTTCCCGCACCGCGTCGCCGCCGAACCGGTCGATCATCCAGCTCGCCATGTTATGGATGGAGATATAGGCCGCGGTAGAGGGGCAGCCCGCCGCCAGTTCCTCGAAGATGATCGCCGCATCGAGACGCGAGAGCGCGGAGCCGCCATGCTGCTCCCCGACATAGATGCCGGCGAAGCCAAGCTCTGCCGCTTTTCGGAGTTCCATGACAGGGAATATTTTTTCTTCGTCCCATTTCTCCGCATTAGGCGCGAAAATCTCGGACGCGAAACTCCGCGCCATATCGCGAAAGGCCAGTTGATCTTCCGAAAGGGTAAAGTCCATGGCATTTGCCTCTTTGCTTGCCCCGCATTTCAGGGATGTATCAGCAGTTTGATATGTGATACGGCCTTGCCCGGCAGCTGTCAATCATAAACCAAACGATCGTTAGGCTCAAACATTTGCCGCCCGGCGCGCATGAGG
>SBHH01000348.1 GCA_006226265.1 Alphaproteobacteria bacterium
CCTTCCTTACTTGATCACGTAAGGCAAAAGAGCAAGGAAGCGGGCGCGCTTGATGGCGCGGGCCAATTCACGTTGCTTTTTCGCGGAAACGGCCGTGATACGGCTTGGAACAATCTTGCCGCGCTCGGAAATAAAGCGTTGCAGCAATTTAACATCTTTGTAGTCGATCTTCGGTGCATTGGCGCCGGAGAACGGGCAGGTCTTGCGACGACGGAAGAAAGGACGACGAGCCGGACCGCCAGAGGATTTTGAATTCTCAGCCATGGCTTATGCCTCCGAGTCAGATTTAGGGGCTTCGGAGGGGCGCTCCGAGCGCGAACCGCCACGAGGGCCGTCATCACGGCGCGGGCCATCTTCACGGCGCGGGCGACGATCGTCGCGGCCACGAGATTGAAGCACAGCCGAGGGGCCTTCTTCGTGCTCTTCAACACGAACGGTCATGAAGCGAATGATGTCGTCATTGAGCTTCATCAAACGTTCCATCTCAGCAACGGCCTCGTGAGGAGCCTTGATGTTGAGCAGGGCGTAATGGCCTTTGCGGTTCTTTTTGATTTTGTACTGGAGCGAACGAAGGCCCCAATATTCCGACTTTTCGATCTTGCCGCCATTGTCCGTGACGATCTTTTGAAGGGTTTCGGTCAGCCCTTCGACCTGCGCAGGAGAAATATCCTGGCGCGCAATGAAGATATGCTCGTAAAGAGGCATCAAGCCAGCTCCAGATTGGCGATGGAGACGGGCTGGTGCGCTTTGCTGGTGGCGCAAGCCGCCTTCGGCCCGAAGCCAGACGGGACCATCCCGCAAACCGCCCATAAGGGCGGCGGCTCCGGCCATCGCTCGGAAGCGGGGGAGGTAGCTCAACGCCGGCAGGGATGCAAGGCCCGCCGCCCGGATCAGGGGGGCCGCTTTTCGGCGGCTGAAAACACGGCTAGAGGACCGCCCGTGATAGCGCTCACGCCAGTTTTTCGGGTCCTAGGCGGTTTCCTGATCGCCTTTTCGGCGTTCATGCTGGCGCCGCTTCTCGTCGCCCCAAATCCTTTACGCCAACCAGGGGCGGATTTCCTCCTGTCCGCCCTAGCCACTTCGTTTGCCGGCCTGGTCCTGATCGCCCTCAGTCCGGCTGCGGCCAGCTTTGAGCTAGACCGCCGCCAAGGCTTCCTGATGACGGCCCTTGCCTGGGTCGTGATTCCGGCCTTCGGGGCGCTCCCGCTTTTCGCCCACGGCCTTTCATTCACTGACGCTTTTTTTGAAGCCGTGTCCGCGATGACGACGACCGGGTCGACTGTCATGTCGGGACTCGATGGAACCGCGCCGTCGATATTGCTTTGGCGTTCGCTGATGCAGGCGATCGGCGGCGTTGGCGTCATTGTGCTCGGCATCATCATGATGCCCTTTCTGCGTGTCGGCGGCATGCAGCTTTTTCACACTGAAAGCTCGGATACGTCGGAAAAAATTGTCGCTAAAGCGTTTGACCTTGCCATCTGGATTATCGCAATTTTTGTTCTTTTGACCGGTCTGTGCGCCGCGGCGTACCGTGCGCTCGGAATGGACTGGTTCGACGCAGTCAATCATTCGCTGACAACGCTTTCGACAGGCGGATTCTCGACGCACGACGCATCTTTCGCCTATTTTGAGGGCGGCGCCATGTTGTGGACGGCGACGATATTCATGCTCGCCGGCGCACTTCCTTTCGTCGCCTTTATCAGGTTTGCCCGGGGAAAATTTCGGGCATTTGCGACTGACATACAGCTGCGGGGTTTTTTGATCTTTCTCGGCGCGACAATCATATTGATAGCCGCGACACGGACTGTGCGTTCAGATATACCGTTCTTTCAGTCTTTGACCGATGCGGCCTTTAACGTTGTCTCCATCGTTACGACGACGGGATATGCGAGCGAGGATTACCAGCTCTGGGGGCCATTCGCGATCGGCGTATTTTTTATTCTGACTTTCGTCGGTGGTTGCTCCGGCTCAACAGCCGGAGGCGTGAAGATCTATCGCTTCCAGATTCTTGGCCGGCTCGCGATTGCGCATCTCACTCGTATCGTGTCGCCAAACCGCGTGCATCCAGTGCTTTATCATGACCGGAAGGTTGAAGACGACGTCGCTTTCGCAATTCTCTCGTTCTTGGTAGTTCTGCTTTTTTCGTTGATCTTGTCGACATTTTTACTTGCCTGGCTGGGCGTAGATCTAATGACCGCACTCACCGGGTCCGCCACGGCGATTGCAAATGTCGGTCCGGGTCTCGGCGGGACGATTGGCCCTGCAGGCAATTTCCAAAATCTGCCGGATGGCGCCAAGTGGATCCTTTCAATCATGATGATTCTTGGCCGGCTTGAGTTTTTTACTGTACTTGTCTTGCTCACCCCTGCTTTCTGGCGCCCTTGACGGGGACGCCGCCGCGATTGCCAGCGCTTACCTGCTGCGATAGGGGAAAATCCGAAAATGAACGGGAGCGGCGCAATGGCGCGATGTTTTGTATTTCCAGGGCAAGGAAGTCAGACGGTCGGCATGGGCCTTGCGCTCGCTGAAGCTTTTCCCGCCGCCCGCGAAGTCTTCGAAGAGGTGGACGATGCGATTGGAAAACGCCTCTCGAAATTGATGTGGGAAGGGCCGGTAGAGGAACTGAACCTTACCGCAAATACTCAACCGGCATTGATGGCTCATTCAATCGCCATGCTTCGTGTTCTTGAAAAGGAAACCGGACTCGATATCGCCGACGCGCGCTTTGTCGCTGGTCATTCGCTAGGGGAATATTCTGCGCTGTGCGCGGCGCGTGCGATTTCGCTTTCCGATACGGCGCGGCTTCTACGCATTCGAGGGGACGCGATGCAGGCGGCAGTTCCTCCCGGCAAGGGCGCAATGGCCGCGCTAATCGGAATAGATATCGAGGGTGCGGAAAAGGCAATTGCGGAGACCGATGCAGCGCTCGGCGTTTGCGAAGTCGCGAATGATAATGCGCCGGGACAAGTTGTTGTTTCAGGAACGAAAGGGCGCGTCGAAGCGGTTGCGGAATCGGCGAAAAAGCATGGCGCTAAAATGGCGAAGCTTCTTGCGGTGTCAGCGCCGTTTCACTCGTCGTTAATGGCTCCGGCTGCGGATGTTATGGCTGAAGCCCTGAAAAAGACTGCTGTTAAAACGCCAGCCGCTCCACTTGTCGCAAATGTGACGGCGGCTGAAGCGGGAAACGCTGAGGAAATCCGGGATCTTCTGGTGAGACAAGTCACCGGCCGCGTGCGCTGGACGGAGAGCGTTGCATTTATGGCGACAAATGGCGGCGACAAATTTATTGAAATAGGCACTGGGAAGGTACTTGCAGGCCTTATTAAAAGGATCGCCAAGGATGCATCACTCATCAGCCTCGGCGAGCCTGCCGATATCGAAGCATTCGTGAAATTCTAAGAGAAATTGGGAGCATCCATGTTTGACCTTTCTGGGAAATGTGCATTGGTTACTGGCGCAACTGGCGGCATCGGCGGCTCAATTGCACGGGCTCTCCATGCGCAGGGCGCGACTGTGGCGCTCTCAGGCACGAAGGCCGAGAAACTAGAGTCACTGGCTTCAGAACTTGGCGATCGCGCCTATACTGCGCCGTGCAATCTGTCCGACCTTGATGCCGTTGATGCGCTCGCGAAAACTGCGGCGGAAACGATGGGTGGTCTTCATATCGTTATCTCAAACGCAGGCGTAACGCGGGACAATTTGATGATGATGATGAAGCCTGAAATGTGGGATGAAGTTATTCGAGTAAATCTTACTGCCTATTTTCGACTCGCGAAGGCG
>SBHH01000247.1 GCA_006226265.1 Alphaproteobacteria bacterium
AGTTTGGCTGGAGCCCGGCCGCCGGCGCCCAGATCAACCTTCCCACTTCCAATACCGTCTGGACCAGCAAGGATACGGAATTGACGCCGGATCATCCGGTCGAGCTAATATGGGACAATGGCGAAGGACTTATTTTCCATCGCATCATTTCGATCGACCAGAACTATATGTTCACGGTCGAGCAAAAAGTCGAAAACAAGTCCGGCGCGACCATTACGCTTTATCCCTACGGCCTTATTTCACGACACGGCACACCGAAGACGGCGCATTACTACATCCTGCATGAGGGGCCGATTGGCATTTTCAACGATACATTGGAAGAAACTGACTACAGCGATCTTGAGAAGGGCGAGAATGCCTCTTACGGTTCGACCGGCGGCTGGATCGGCTTTACCGGAAAATTCTGGCTGACCGCACTGATCCCGGATCAGAAATCCAAGATCAAGGGCCGCTTCTCCTTCGCGACGCCGGGCGTCCGCTACCAGACGGACTATGTCAATCAGGACGGCGTGACCGTCGCAAGTGGCGAGACGGCCAGTATTTCCAATCGTTTCTTTGCGGGCGCCAAGGAAGTGGAGCTGATCGACAGCTATGAAGAAAAACTCGGTATTCCGAAGTTCGATCTTGCCATCGACTGGGGCTGGTTCTACTTCCTGACCCGGCCGATCTATTTCGCGCTTCACTTCCTCGCAGGATATATCGGCAACCTCGGTATCGCGATCATGTGCCTGACCGTGGTGATCAAGCTCCTCCTGTTCCCGCTCGCGCATAAATCCTATGTTTCGATGAGCAAGATGAAACGGCTGCAACCGGAAATGGTCAAGCTGCGCGAACAGTACAGCGACGACAAACAGAAGCTCAATCAGGAGATGATGGCCCTCTACAAGCGGGAAAAGGCGAACCCGGCCGCTGGCTGTCTGCCGATCCTCTTGCAGGTGCCGATCTTCTTCGCGCTTTACAAGGTGCTCTTTGTGACGCTTCTGATGCGCCATCAGCCTTTCTTTGGCTGGATTCACGATCTGTCCGCCCCTGATCCGACGACGGTCTTCAACCTGTTCGGCCTGATCCCCTGGGATCCGCCGCAGATCCTGATGATCGGTGCGCTGCCGATCCTGATGGGTATCAGCATGTTCCTGCAGCAGCGGCTGAATCCGCAGCCGGCGGACCCGATCCAGGCGAAGATCTTCACCTTCATGCCAATCTTCTTCACCTATCTGCTGGCGCATTTCCCGGCCGGTCTCGTGATCTACTGGACCTGGAACAACATGCTCAGCATGACCCAGCAATGGATCATCATGAAGCGGATGGGCGTCTCCCCCGCGGGCGGCAAGGAAAAGAAGGCGTAAATCGGAACCAAGATGATCGATACAACGGATCCGGAAAAAAAGGCGGCCCTCCTTGAGGCGGGCCGCCTGCTTTTTGCACATGAATGCAAATTCGTGGCGGGCGCGGCGGTGGAAAAGATGCTGCCGCCGCTCGTCTTCAACGAAATTGCCTTTGCGGGACGGTCGAACGTCGGCAAATCGAGTCTGATCAACGCGCTTACCAACCGCAATACGCTCGCCCGCACCTCCAATACGCCTGGCCGGACGCAGCAGATCAATTTCTTCGATCTCGGCGGCAGGCTCTATCTGGTCGATCTGCCGGGCCATGGCTATGCAAAGGCCTCAAAAGAGAAAATCGACATCTGGACGGACCTGGTGAACAACTATCTTCGCGGACGGGCCAAGCTCCGGCGGGTCTGTCTTCTGATCGATTCCCGTCATGGCCTGAAAGACAGCGATCGCGAGGTCATGGACATGCTGGATATTTCGGCGGTCAACTATCAGATAATTCTGACAAAGGTTGACAAATCCTCGCAAAGTGACTTGAAATCAGTCCTCGAAAAGACCGGGCAAGAACTGAAAAAGCGGCCTGCGGCACATCCGGAAATTCTGGCGACCAGTTCAATAAAGGGAATGGGCATCGCGGAACTCCGGGCGGAACTCGCCGCCCTCGCCGAATAGATAGAGTAATGAATATGACCGAAGAATCCCTGTCCGTTGAGGAGCAGCTTGCCAAGGCCCGGACCCTGTCCGAGGCCCTTCCCTATATGCACCGGTTCAACGGCCAGACATTCGTCATCAAATATGGCGGCCATGCCATGGGCGATGAGAAGCTGGCGCAGGATTTTGCCCGCGACGTTGCGCTGATGAAGCAGGTCGGCATCAACCCCGTGATCGTGCATGGCGGCGGCCCGCAGATCGGCAGCATGCTGGAACGACTTAAAATCCAGAGCTCTTTCGTCGACGGCCTTCGCGTGACCGATAAGGAAACCGTCGAAATTGCCGAGATGGTTCTTTCTGGCTCGCTCAACAAGAAGATCGTTACCTCCATCAACTCGGCGGGCGGCCTCGCCATTGGTCTTTCCGGCAAGGACGGGCGGCTGATTGAGGCGCAGAAGCTGACCCGAACGAAGCGTGATCCAGACAGCAATATCGAACGCATCCTCGATCTCGGTTTTGTCGGGGAGCCGACGCGGATCAATCCGGAAATCCTGGAAAGCTTCGAAGAGAACAACATCATCCCGGTCATTGCCCCGATCGGCGTCGGCGCGAACGGGCAGACCTATAACATCAATGCGGATACGGCGGCAGGCTATATCGCGGCGGCCGTCGGCGCGACCAAGTTGATCATGATGACGGATGTCGAAGGTGTGCTGGATAGGGAAAAGCGCCTGATCAACCGCTTGACGCCTGCGGAAGTGCGCAAATTGCAGAAGAACGGCACCATTGGCGGCGGCATGATCCCGAAGCTGGAAACCTGCCTCTTCGCGCTGGAAGAAGGGGTGGAAGCCGCGACCATTCTCGATGGCCGCATTCCGCATGTGCTGCTGCTGGAGACCTTCACCGAGCATGGCGTCGGCACCATGATCACGGACGAGACGGAATAGAGATAGGCTTTTTTGCTATCCGCCAAAGAAGGAAAGCTGCCAGGCCATTTCGTCTTCCGAGAAGGGAAACTCGATCCCGTTGCGGGCATTGACGATATCTTTCCGTGGTACATGGGCGATGCCCGTTTCCACCTTGAAGGCAAAGCGCATGGACAGCCCCGCCTTCCAGCAGAGCGCCGTCACTGCCTTGCCATTGCGGGACGAGACGATTTTCTTCACTGTCTTGTCATCGAACCCACTCATGAGGGACAGGCCCTTCAGTACAAAGGCATTTTTGCGCCCGTCCAGCGCATCATTCATGGCTTCTTCGTCAAGCCGTCCCTGCTGCCAAAGGAGGGCCGCCTGTTCCGGACCGGGGTCAGGCTTTACCAGTGCGGAAAACTCTTCCGTCTCTTCGATCCGATTGCGGACAATCTCTTTCAGCTCCGTCTCGAACGCGGGCGACAGGTCGTTCTTCTCGACCAGCCGTTCGACCAGCGAATAGGCGACGAAGCCCGCAATCCGCCGCATCGCCCGGAGCGAAAGGTCAAGCCGCATGACAAGCGGCTCCTGCAGGCTTTCCATCTCCTCCGCCTGATCCATGATTTTATCGAGGGTTTCTTCGCGAATCTTCGCTGAAGGGTTAGCGAGCAGGGCGGCGATGGCCGGCACCTCCAGACTGCTGACGATGGCATCGGAGATATCGGCGGCAAGTTCCGTCCGCCGCGCGATCGCGGGCAGTGCGCCGATGGCCACCCCCCCCCCCCCCCCCCCCCCCCCCCCCCCCCCCCCCCCCCCCCCCCCCCCCCCCCCCCCCCCCACCCCC
>SBHH01000086.1 GCA_006226265.1 Alphaproteobacteria bacterium
AATAAAGGAAGAATGAGACATGGCAGGCAAAATCGAGGCGCATCTCGCGGAACTCGGCATTGAAATCCCGGTGGCGGCGGCCCCGGCGGCAAACTACGTACCCTATGTCATCAGCGGCAATCAGGTATTCGTCTCCGGCCAGGTGCCCTTTGTGAACGGCGCGGTCACCTTTCAGGGCAAGGTCGGAACCGACTTCACAACCGAGGAAGGCATGGATTGCGCGCGAATTTGCGCCCTTAACATCATCGCACAGGTCAAGGCGGCCTGCGGCGGCGATCTGGACAGGGTCGTGCGTTGCGTAAAACTCGGCGGGTTCGTCAATTGCACCGACGGCTTCGGCGAACAGCCGAAAGTGATCAATGGCGCCTCCAACCTGATGGTCGAGGTGTTCGGCGACAAGGGCCGCCATGCCCGCTTCGCCGTCGGCACCAATGCACTGCCGATGAATGTTGCGGTCGAGATCGACGCGGTATTTGAAATTTCCGTCTGACGGGCAATAATGGGAAAGATGTCATCCCCTTCTTCCGACGTCTTTCCTAAGGAACACCCGTAAAATATGTCCGAGCCCCCCGTCATTAAAACCGCGCAGTCCATTGCCTCTATACCGGAAGCGGACTGGAACGCCTGCCTCATCGACGATCATCCTTTCGTCACCCACCAGTTCCTGAAGGCGCTGGAGGATAGCGGCTCCGTCTCCGCCGAGGCGGGCTGGATGCCCTATCACCTGATGCTGGAGATCGACGGGACGCTTGCGGGCGTCGCGCCGATGTATGTGAAAGGCCATAGCCAGGGCGAATATGTTTTCGACCATAGCTGGGCCCATGCCTATGAGCGGGCGGGCGGGCGCTATTACCCGAAGCTGCAGCTTTCGGTTCCCTTCTCCCCCGTGACGGGCCCCCGTCTTCTGGTGCCGGATGGGCCGGATCGCAGCGACCGG
Source organism: Alphaproteobacteria bacterium (assembly GCA_006226265.1). Lineage (GTDB taxonomy): Bacteria > Pseudomonadota > Alphaproteobacteria > Sneathiellales > Sneathiellaceae > Sneathiella. Next base: position 938 of record SBHH01000086.1, read on the forward strand.
CAGAAAATGCTGCTGCAGGGGGCAAAGCAAGTGGCCGAAAACCTCTCCTTGTCCTCCATCCATGCGACATTCCTCCGGTCCGATGAACAGAAAGTGATGGAGGAGATGGGCTTTCTCTTAAGGACGGGAGAGCAGTTTCACTGGATCAATGACGGCTACCGGACTTTCGATGATTTCCTTGAAAACCTGGCGTCGCGCAAAAGAAAGGCGATCCGGAAGGAACGACGCGAAGCCCAAAACCCGGATTTTGAGTTTGAAACAATAACCGGCAGTGATCTCACCGAAGCGCATTGGGACGCCTTTTTCGGCTTCTATATGGATACGGGCAGCCGGAAATGGGGTACGCCCTACCTCACCCGTGAATTTTTCACCCGCCTGGGTGAGACATTCGGGGAGGCCGTCGTCCTCTTTCTCGTAAAGCGGGCCGGACGCTATATTGCGGGCGCCCTCAATCTTCAAAGCCGGGATTGCCTCTATGGTCGTTATTGGGGCTGCGTTGAGGATCACCGCTTCCTGCATTTCGAGACCTGCTACTACCGCGCCATCGATTATGCAATCGAGCATGGCATCGCCCGGGTTGAGGCGGGTGCGCAAGGTCCGCACAAGCTTGCACGCGGCTATCTGCCGACCAAAACCTACTCCGCCCATTGGCTGCGCGATCCCGGATTTCACGACGCGGTGGCTGATTTCCTTATGGCCGAGACGCGCGAAGTGGATGCGGAAATCCGCTATCTCGCCGGTCATTCCCCCTTCCGGCACAGCGAAAACGACTGACAATCCCGCCCGAAAGGATCGCACCGTCTGTGCGGCCCACCATTCCATATGAGAAACATCGGTTGAAACGGGCCCGCCTTTGTAGTATATAAGGCATTGACGTTTACGTAAACGTAAAGGACAGCCGCCAGATGCTGCCGGCCAGAACTGACAGGGGATGAGGATGACGGACCATATTACCCAGGATCCGATTTACAACACCGTAAGTCGCGATGACTTTCCAACCATGATGGAACCGGACCGCTACGGTACGCGCACCGACGCGTTCGATGGCATCATTTCGGCGACCCATGATCATTTCTGGGACCCGATGAACCCGGCCTATCTGGACTATGACACCCCCTTCGATATGGAAAATGAATATATCATGCCGCCGGAGACGGTGCCGGAGCTGCAAAGCGCGGTGGCCGACAAGCTGGACGAGGGGCAGCGCATCCGCCTTGCCAACGAAACCTCCCGCTGGGGGATTTCCAATATCCTGCATGGCGAACAGGGCGCGCTTTCCTTGAGCGCCGGGCTCTGCCATATCCTCGTCGATCCGGGCGCGCAGGAATATGCCTCCAACCAGACGCGGGAAGAAGCGCGACATGTGACGGCCTTCAGCCGCTATATCAATGCCCGCTGGGGCCGCCCCTACCCGGTTGGCGAGGCGCTTGGCAATCTGTTGCAGGAACTGGTTGGCGCCGAGGAAGTCTACAAGAAGCTGGTCGGCATGCAGATGCTGGTCGAAGGGCTCGCCATGGGCGCCTTCGCCAATTTCCATTCCAAGACCAACGATCCGCTTTTGAAACGGCTGACGCAACTTGTCATGACGGACGAAGCCTTCCATCACAAGTTCGGTAAGATCTGGGCCGACAAGACCATCCCGAAACTCGGCACGGAGGAGCATAACCGGGTCGAGGATTGGGCCGCGCAATGCTTCGAAACGGTTCTCTTCAATCTCGTGAATATCCGCCAGAAGCAGGTGATCTATCAGCAGTTCGGCCTTGACTGGGAATGGGTGCGCGATGCCTGCCGGGAAGTGTTCAACGACGATGACCGGCGCAATACGCTAAAGGAAACCACCAATATCTTCCGCATTCTCGTGAAGACCCTGCTGAAATCCGGCATCGTCACCGAGCGGACCCGCCCGATCTATTCGCACTGGGTCGATATGGATGAACTGGCGGGCGAGAACGAGGACATGATCGGCTACGCCATCGCCGATGAAGGGATTGCCTATCTTAAGGACATCAACCGGGGCCGCAAGGTCATCGGCCAGAAGTAAGCGTTCGCGCGCTTACGTCACCGTCTGCCAGAAATCCGGATCCGCATAATCTGTCGGGTCCGGAACAGCGGCGAGGTGAAATGCCTCCCGCCGTTCAACGCAGGTGCCACAGCGCCCGCAGTGGCGTTCCCCGCCCTTGTAACAGCTCCAGGATTTTTCAAACGGGACCTTCAGCTTCGCGCCTGTCGCCGCAATTTCCGCCTTGCTGGAATGGATGAAGGGCGTGAAAAGGTCGATATCCCACATGCCTTCAAGGGCCGTCTTCTGCATCTTTGCGAAGGCATCGGTAAATTCGGGGCGGCAGTCGGGATAGATGAAATGATCCCCGGCATGCATCGCCGCTGCGACGCGGGTAAGGCCGTAGGAGGCCGCCGCGCCGAAGGCAATGGTCAGCATGATCGCATTGCGGTTCGGCACCACGGTCACTTTCATATTCTCTTCGGCATAGTGGCCGTCCGGCACCTCGACCTCATCGGTCAAGGCCGAGCCTGAGAGATAGCCGGAGAGATGCGCGATATCGACGATGTCATGAGGCACGCCCAGATCCTTCGCGATCCCGGCGGCATAGTCGATTTCCTTCGCATGGCGCTGACCATAATTGAAGGTCATCAGGCGGGCGAGATCGCCCTCCGCCGCGACGAGATGGGCAAGCGTGACGCTATCCATCCCGCCGGAACATACTACGAGTGTTTTCACGGTTTTGGACGTCTCACCGGTTTCAGGACAAATTACTTCTGAACGACTTCCTTGTCCTTGCT
>SBHH01000045.1 GCA_006226265.1 Alphaproteobacteria bacterium
CGTGGTTCTGTTTCCTGCAAGTCAAGGGGAGGTCGGAGCGATCGATACGGACTTCAGCTATACGGATAAACTTCTGGCCTGCCCGGAATGCGATCTTGTTCATACCGTCTCCGCTATCCGCGAAGGGGAGCAGGGGCGGTGTATTCGCTGCGGCGCGCTTCTCTATGTCCGTCATCGCAACAGCCTTGATAGGGCGCTCGCCTTCGCGATCAGCGCCCTGATGTTCTTCATCCTCTCCAATATGTTCCCGCTTCTCACTTTCGAAATGGATGGCCGGACCCAGTCCAACCGGCTGATTGATGGCGCCATTGCCTTTTGGAACGGCGGCTATTGGGAGCTGGGCGTCGTCGTCTTCATTTTCAGTGTTGCCGCACCGCTTCTCGTTCTTCTGCTGCTGGTGATGTTGCTGCTGCCCTTACGCCTCGGTCATATGCCTCCGGGACCGCACTGGCAGATCCGGCTCTTTGTCCAGCTTCGCCCCTGGGCCATGTCGGAGATTTTCATTCTCGGCATCATCGTTGCCTTCGTAAAACTGAATGACTTTGCGGATGTCAGTATTGGACTCTCTCTGATTGCCTTTGTCCTGATGGTCGCGGGGACGGTGCTTGCCTATCTTACGCTGGATGAGGAAGCTGTTTGGCAACGGATTGAGGAAATAAAGCCGTGAACAGCACAACCACGGCACCGTCCAGCCCCATGACCGCCAGGTCGATGAAGGCCGTCTCCTGTTCCGTCTGCGGACTGCTGATTTCGAAAAAATTCAGCAAGATGAGGGGCGGGCGTTGCCCGCGCTGCGATTCCGTCCTCCATAACCGGAAAATCAACAGTCTCGCGCGCACCTGGGCGCTTCTGATTGCTGCGCTGATCCTTTATGCGCCGGCAAATCTTTATCCGGTCCTGACACTTATTTCCTTTGGCCAGAATCAGACCAACACGATCATGGGCGGGGTTCTGGAGCTTGTCGCGAACAAGCAATATGTCATTGCCCTCATTGTCTTTGTGGCGAGCGTGCTTGTCCCCATTTTCAAGATTTTGGCGCTTCTCTATCTCAATCTCTCCGTCCAGCTTCGCTGGCATGCGATCCCGAGGACGCGCACATTGCTCTATCGCTTTACGGAATTCATCGGCCGCTGGTCGATGATCGATATTTTCATGATTTCCATATTGATCGCGCTGGTCAAGCTGCAGGCGGTCGCGACGGTGGAGGCGGGGCCGGGCGCAATCGCTTTTGCGGCGGTCGTGATCCTTACCATGTTCGCTGCCATGACCTTTGATCCGCGGCTGATCTGGGATATAGAGGGGGATGGGCATGACGGAGAATAACGAAATCGAACCGCCGAAGGCCCGGGTTCGCCGGGGTTATGGCAGCCTGTTCAGCATCTGGCTGGTGCCGATCATTGCGCTTTGCGTCGCGGGCTATCTCATCATCAAGACGATCTCGGAGCAGGGGACGGAAATCTCCATCATTTTCGCCAATGCGGAAGGCATGGTGCCCGGCAAGACCCAGCTCAAATACAAGGATGTCGATATCGGCCTCCTGAAAAAAATCGAGATTCTCGACAAGGACGAAGGGGTCAAGCTGTTCATTGACGTGAAGCAGGAGGCCGATAAATATCTCACCGATACGGCGCGGTTCTGGGTTGTCTCCCCCTCCATCGGCTTGCAGGGGATCACCGGCCTGCAGACGATCCTTTCCGGCTCCTTCATCGAGATTGACCCCGGCGAGGGTGGTGGATCGAAGAAGGAATTTACCGGGCTTGAAACCCCGCCGGTCGTCACCTCCAACGACAAGGGCACGGAATTTGTCCTCTCAACCGAGAAGCTCAGCAATATCAACCGGGGCACGCCGGTCATCTACAAAGGCCTTGAAGTCGGGAGCATCCTGGGCTACCGGCTTGCGGAAGACAGTAGCGCCGTCAATGTCTATGCCTTCGTCAAGGCGCCCTATGACAAGCTGGTGCTGGAGGGGACGAAATTCTGGAATGCGGGCGGGATCAATCTTTCCGTCTCGACCTCCGGTGTGGAGGTGGGCGCGCATTCGCTACAGGCCCTCATTGCGGGCGCGGTCGAGTTCGATACGGACGATATCTACCAAAGCACACCGCCCGCCGAGAAAAGCCATCGCTTTAAGCTCTACGATAATCTGAAGGCGAAGAACGATGCCAAATATACGGAAAAGGTGGTCTATGCGCTTTATTTTGACGGTTCGGTCAATGGCCTGGCGGTCGGCGCGCCGGTCCAGTTCAAAGGCATCAAGATCGGCAGCGTGCGGGATATCTCCCTCGAAATCGACGAGGAACAGAAGAAATATTATATCCCGGTCCTGATCGAGATCGAGCCGCAGCGCATCAAAATATCCGAGGACGGGGATGAAATCCGCTCCATCGTCGAGACGCGCGAACTCCGCCAGAAAATCATCAAGAACCTGATCAAACGGGGCCTCAAGGCCAAACTGAAAGCCTCCAACTTCCTGACGGGGCAATTGATCGTCGATCTTGACCTCATGCCGGACAAACAGGCGGTTTATGTCAAGAAATCGGGCGGATATCCCGAAATCCCGACCGTTTCCGCGGATTTGGAGGAAATCACTTCGACCCTTGCCCAACTGGTAGAGAAGATCGATAAACTGCCGATCGAAAAGCTCGGCAACAGCCTCGCCAATACGGTGGACGGTTTCGACAAGTTCATAAATTCGGGCGAATTGCAGGCAACGATCAAGGAATATCGGGAGCTTGCCGTCTCCATCCGCGTTGTGGCGGAAAATATCGACAAGGAGACGTTACCGAAAATCGGCACGACGCTCGGCGATGCGGAATCCGCGCTTAAAAAGGTCGATCAGACCCTGACCTCGGCGCAATCGATGTTTGCGAATGCCAATGGCCTGATTGCCGATGGCTCGCCCTTCAAATATGATGTGACCTCGATGTTGCAGGAGTTGGCGGCGGCGAGCCGGGCCGTCCGGAGCCTTGCCGAATTCCTTGAGCGGAACCCGAGTTCCCTCATCAGCGGAAAGAGATAAAGGAAGGGATGAGATGCCGAAATGGAATGTGAAACGCTGGGGCCTGCTTGTCCTGTTGCCGGTTCTTCTATCGGCCTGCGGCAGCCTGCCGGGCTCTGCGCCCACCAGCTTCTATATCCTCAAACCGCAGTCGGCTGCGACGCTGAAAGAGGAGGCGGGTACCCTTTCCGTCGATCCCGCGATCAGCGTCGGGATTGGCCCCGTACAGGTGCCGGCCTATGCCGACCGGGCGCAGATCGTTACTTTCGATGATGGGGCGCATGTCACGGTATCCGATTTCGATCACTGGGCGGAACCTTTGTCGGCCTCCGTCGCGCGGATTGTCTCAAATAACATGGCGCATCTGATCGGGGAGGCGCGGGTCTTTCCGTACCCGGCTGATTTCCGGCCCGATGCAGAAGCCCTGCAGATATCCCTCGAAATTCTCGATATTACCCGGCGGGAGAATAAAATCGCCCATCTCGCGGCCCGCTGGCATGTCAAAAACCTGAAAGAAAACCGGGTTATCCTGCGTCAGTCCGGCGACTATGTAGCGGAAAGCGCAAGCAACGACTATAACAGCTATGCCGACAGCCTGAGCAGACTTCTGGGGCGTCTTTCCGTCGATATGGCGCGGTCCCTTCAACAGATCAAACCCGCCGGTTCGTCAAGCTAGGCGGGCATTCGGAAAGCTTTATTCATGACATTGCCAAATGTTCTTTTCATCACGATGGACC
>SBHH01000151.1 GCA_006226265.1 Alphaproteobacteria bacterium
GATGGCGACTATGTGCTGAACCCGACTGCAAGCCAGATGGCCGACACGCGGCTCGATCTCGTGATCGCAGGCACGGCCGAAGCGGTTCTGATGATTGAATCCGAAGCCCATGAACTGACCGAAGAGGAAATGCTGGGCGCTGTCATGTATGGTCACCGCGAAATGCAGACCGTCATCGATGCCATCATCAGCCTCGCCGAGGAATGTGCGAAAGAACCCTGGGACTTTGCCCCCGCTGAAGTCGATGCGGACCTTGAAGCAAAAGTGAAGGCCGCCGCCGAAGGCGCGCTTGCCGACGCCTACAAGGAACAGGTCAAGCAGCTCCGTCAGGAGAAAATCGCCGCCGCCAAGGAAGCCGCACTTGCCGGACTTGAAGAAGATGAGGTCGAGGCTGCCGGCGGTATCCTCAAGAAGATCGAAAAGAAGATCGTTCGCGGCAACATTCTTGCCACGGGCAACCGGATCGACGGCCGCGACACCAAGACGGTGCGCCCGATCATCGCCGAGGTTGGCATTCTGCCGCGGAGCCACGGTTCCGCCCTCTTCACCCGTGGCGAAACGCAGGCCCTCGTGGTTGCGACCCTCGGCACCGGTCAGGACGAGCAGATCGTCGATGCGCTGGAAGGCGAATATCGCGAAAACTTCATGCTGCATTACAACTTCCCGCCCTATTCGGTCGGTGAAGTAGGCCGCATGGGCTTCACCGGACGCCGCGAAGTGGGCCATGGCAAGCTTGCCTGGCGCGCCGTGCATCCGCTACTCCCCTCGAAGGACCAGTTCCCCTACACCCTCCGGGTTGTATCGGAAGTGACGGAATCGAACGGCTCCTCCTCCATGGCTACCGTCTGCGGCACCTCGCTTGCCATGATGGACGCCGGTGTGCCGCTCGCGCGGCCGGTTGCCGGTATCGCCATGGGCCTGATCCTCGAAGAAGACGGCCAGTTCGCCGTTCTCTCCGACATTCTGGGCGATGAGGATCATCTCGGCGACATGGACTTCAAGGTTGCCGGAACGAGCGAAGGCATCACCTCGCTGCAGATGGATATCAAGATCTCCGGCATCACCGAGGAAATCATGCGCATCGCGCTTGGTCAGGCGACCGAAGGCCGTCTGCATATCCTTGGCGAAATGGGCAAGGCCATCGAAGGTGCCCGCGACGGCGTCCGTGACGGCGCCCCGCGCATTACCCAGATGCAGGTCCAGAAGGACAAGATCCGTGACATCATCGGCACGGGCGGCAAGGTCATCCGCGAAATCTGCGAAGTGACCGGCGCCAAGATCGATATCGAGGATGACGGCACCGTCAAAGTCGCGGCCACCACGACCGAGAGCGCCGATGCCGCGATCAACTGGATCAAGTCCATCGTCGATGATCCGGAAGTTGGCGTGATCTACACCGGTAAGGTCGTGAAGGTTGTCGATTTCGGTGCCTTCGTGAACTTCTTCGGCAACCGCGACGGTCTGGTTCATATCTCCGAACTGGCGCCGAAGCGCGTTGGCAAGGTGACCGACGTTGTCAATGAAGGCGACGAGGTTCGCGTGAAAGTGCTGGAGATCGATGGCCGCGGCAAGGTCCGCCTGTCGATGAAGGCCGTTCTCGCGGATGAAGAAAAAGAAAGTGACGCAGGCTGAACGCCGCCGTTTCTGAAGTGACAAGGAGACGGCCGGACAGCTTTCATCCGGCCGTTTTCGTATAGACTTGTCCCTTGATGCATCGGCGTGAGTGCTCTAAGTGTTAGGTGAAGTTAATTCAGTCATAGGAAATGCCCCGTGAAAGCATTGAATTCAATTATGTTGTCCGGCAAGGAAGTCCTTCCCCTTATTGAAGGGGGCAAGGGCATTGCTGTCTCATCGGGGCAGAGTTCCGGTGCCTGGGCTGCGGCAGGCGGCGTTGCCACCTTCTCCGGTGTGAATGCCGATAGTTTCGATGCCGACGGGAATGTCATTCCGCAGATTTATCACGGCCGGACACGCCGCGACCGTCATGAAGAGCTGGTCGCCTATGGCATCAAGGGCGGGATCGACCAGGCCCGCATCGCCCATGAGCTGTCCAATGGCGAGGGCCGCATTCATATGAATGTCCTCTGGGAGATGGGCGGCGCGGAACGCATCCTGCACGGCGTGCTGGAAAGCACCAAGGGCCTCATCCACGGCATTACCTGCGGCGCGGGCATGCCTTACCGGATTGCGCAGATCGCGTCCGACTACAGGGTTCATTACTATCCGATCATTTCCTCGGCGCGGGCCTTTCGCGCGCTCTGGAAGCGGGCCTATCACAAATTCTCCGACTGGCTCGGCGGGGTGGTTTATGAAGACCCCTGGCTTGCAGGCGGCCATAACGGCCTCAGCAACAGCGAAGACCCGCAGAAGCCGGAAGATCCCTACCCGCGCGTCGTCGATCTTCGCAAATTGATGAACGAGATCGGCCTCAACCAGGTGCCGATCATCATGGCAGGCGGCGTCTGGCATATCGAGGAATGGGAACATTGGCTCGACAACCCGGAAATAGGCCCGATTTCCTTCCAGTTCGGCACCCGGCCGCTCCTTACCAAGGAAAGTCCGATTTCCGATGCCTGGAAGAAGAAGCTCGGCTCCCTCAAGAAGGGCGACGTCTTCCTCAATAAATTCAGCCCGACGGGCTTCTGGTCTTCAGCTGTGCGCAATGACTTCCTGGACGAGCTGAAAGAACGCTCCGACCGGCAGGTCGCTTTCTCTAATGAACCCGTCGGCGCCCATGACACGGCCTTCGGCATCGGCGCCCGCAAGCGGGAGGTGTTCCTTACCGCCGAAGACAAGGCCCGCGCGGAAGCCTGGGTCGCGCAGGGTTATACGGAAGGGCTCAAAACGCCGGATTCGACGCTGATTTTCGTCACGCCGGAAAAAATGCAGGAAATCCGCAAAGACCAGATCGAATGCATGGGTTGCCTCTCGCAATGCTCCTTCTCCAACTGGGCGGAAGGGGAAAAGGGCAATACCGGCCGCAAGGCGGACCCGCGCAGCTTCTGCATTCAGAAGACCCTGCAGGATGTCATCCATTCCGACGCGAATATCGAAAATAACCTGATGTTCGCGGGTCACGGCGCCTATCGCTTTGCAAGCGATCCCTTCTACGCCAACGGCTTCGTGCCGACGGTGAAGCAGCTTGTCGATCGTATCATGACCGGAAAATAGCGCAAAATCCCCGAAATCCGGCAATTTTGCGCCTTTCCCTCTATTTGCGTATTTGAATTATTATAAAAAATACTATATAAAGGGAAGAGATGCCCGCCATTTCGGCGGACAAAGGTGAAGGATGTGGTTGCGTTATGCAGTATGAAGCGATCGATCTTGAGAAAAAAATCCGTGATGCAAGCCTGCGCCCGACGAAGCAGCGCCTTGCGCTGGCGCGACTTCTCTATGCTGAGGGGAACCGCCATGTAACGGCGGAACGCTTGCATGCAGAAGCGATGGAAGCCGGTGTCGCCGTCTCGCTTGCAACGATTTACAACAATCTGCACCAGTTCACGGCCGCGGGACTTCTGCGCGAGGTTGTGGTGGACAGCAGCCGCTCCTATTTTGATACGAACGTTGCGCCGCATCACCATTTCTTCCATGAAAAAAGCGGGGCGCTTGAGGATATCCCGAAAAGCGCGCTGACCGTCGACAATATTCCGGCCCTGCCCGCAGGAACGGAAGTCAGCAGCGTTGACGTCATCGTCCGGATCAACGATACTCGCGGCTGATCTTTCCCTGCC
>SBHH01000222.1 GCA_006226265.1 Alphaproteobacteria bacterium
ATTACATATGTAATTACTGTCAAGAAAATCAGACAGTGAAGATGGTGGAGCCGGCGGTTTTTCGCGCTTCCAGGTCGCGATGAGCGGTCCGGGCGTCTTCCAAAGCATAGGTCTGGTTGACATTGACCTTGATCGCGCCCGAGGAGACGAGATTGATGAGATCGCCCGCGGATTGCTCGAGCTCCGCCCGGGTCGAGGTATAGGTAACGAGAGAGGGGCGGGTCACATAGACCGAGCCTTTCGCGGTCAGGATACCGAGATTGACGCCGGTCACCGAACCCGACGAATTGCCGAAGGAAACCATGAGGCCGCGGGGCGACAGGCAATCGAGGGATTTCTCAAACGTATCCTTGCCGATGGCGTCATAGACGACGGGGACGCCCTTGCCGTCGGTGATTTCCTTCACCCTTTCGGCGAAATCTTCCTCCCGGTACAGGATCGTATGAGTGCAGCCATGGGCTTTCGCAAGCGCGGCCTTTTCCTCCGATCCGACGGTGCCGATGACGGTCGCGCCGATATGCTTCGCCCATTGGCAGGCAAAAAGGCCAACGCCGCCCGCCGCCGCATGAAAGAGGATGGTATCGCCCTTCTTTACTTTAAAGGTCCGCTGCAGGAGATATTCCGTCGTCATGCCCTGCAGCATCATGGCTGCCGCGGTTTTATCATCGATGCTGTCCGGGATTTTGATCAGCTTCTCGGCGGGGATCAGCCGTTCCTCCGCATAGGCGCCGATCGGTCCGCCCGCATAGGCGACCCGGTCACCCACTTTAAGACCGGTCACACCTTCGCCCAGTTCCTCGACAATCGCGGCACCTTCCATGCCGGTTGTGAGGGGAAGGGGATGGGGATAAAGCCCGGTCCGGAAATAAACGTCGATATAATTGAGCCCGACCGCCCTGTGACGGATGCGCGCTTCGCCCTTGCCGGGCTTGCCTACCGTCACATCCTGCCATTTCATGACCTCGGGTCCGCCATGTTCGGTCTGTACCATTGCTTTTGTCATTCGGATTTCCTTGAGTTTAGACGCGCGCCCCGCGTTAAATTTCCTTATAAATCAAGTGTTTGCTGTTCCATCGGCAAGGCTTTTTCAAGCCGGAGGAGAGCCTTTTTCGTTTCTACCCCGCCATCGCCGGAATAGCCGCCCATTTCCTTTTCCGCCGCCAGGATACGGTGACAGGGAATGATGACCGGGATCGGATTGGCCCCGCAAGCCGAGCCCACGGCCTGAGCTGCTGATCCGAGAAGCTTTGCAACCTCCCCATAGCTTTTGGTCTCTCCCGCCGGAATTTTCAGCATTTCCGCCCAGACCTGTTTCTGGAATTCCGTACCGGCGGGATCGAGCGGGAGATCGAAAGCGGCAAGCTCTCCATCAAAATAGCGGTCGAGCTGATCGATGGCAGCGCGAAGCAGCGGTGTTTCCGTCTGCCATTTATCCGACACCCAGCCCCAGTCGAGCGAGACGATAAAGCCGTTTTCCTCCGATACCGTAAGATCGCCGATCGGGCTATGCATGCTAAGCTGGGCCATGGCTTGTCCTTTCCTTCAGAAGGCCCGCGAGCTCTGCCGTCGTATTGGCAGGCAACGAACAGGTCGGTCCCGTGCAGAGATAGACGGTTGCCTTATCCTCAAGCTTCGTCTTGCCTTTCGCCGGATGATCGAAGGGAAGATCTTCCGTATCGCTCAAGATATTCACGACTTTGGACGGCAGGCTGAAATCCTTTAAAACAGTCATAAGATCAAGGGTTTGCGGATCGCTTCGCTCCCCAATGACAATCACCTGAAGGGCATTGACCAGGGTCTCGAAGTTATTGAGAAACGTGCCGAGCGGGAAGAAATTCCGGCCGATCTCGGCAGAGAAATGACGGAGGATCGCGGTCGCCTTCTCGAACGGTTCGCGTGCGCCGGTCAGCAAGTGAAGCTTCGCCAGTACTTCCAGCATCGTCCCGTTTCCGGAGGGCACTGCATTGTCATGGGCGTTCTTGCTTCGAAGGATCAGGGCCTCCGCATCATCGGCGGTATAGAAATAGCCGCCTTTTTTGTCCCAGAAATGCGCGTCCAGAATGTCCACCCACCGCGTCACCCGCTCGAGGTAAAAGGCCTTTCCCGTCACCTCATAGAGGGTGAGGGCGGCCCTGGCCATATTCGCATAATCATCGAGCAGGCCCGCATGCTGCGCCCGACCAAGGCGATAGCTGTGGTAAAGCCGCCCGTCCGGATCCATCGAATGGGTGGTGAGGGCGACGAAGGCCGTCTCCGCCGCGTCGATCCAGCGCGCTTCCTCGAAATACTGGCCGGAGCGGGCGAGGGTCGCAATCATCAGGCCGTTCCAGTCGGTCAGCACCTTGTCATCGAGACCGGGGTGGATACGTTTTTTGCGCGCCTCAAACAGGGTCTGGCGCCATGGCGCCAGGGCGGCCTCGCTTTCCGCATCCAGCGGATCGGGATAGGCGAGGCGGTTGAGGATATTCGTCTCCTCCCAGTTTCCTTCATCGGAAACGCCGTAAACCTCGCAAAACTGCGCCGCATGCTCGCCAAGCAAAGCCTCGATCTCTGGCTTTTGCCAGACATAGAATTTGCCTTCAACCCCTTCGGAATCCGCATCGATCGTGGCGGCGAAGCTACCTTCCTCCGTCACCATTTCGCGCATCAGCCAGCCGATGGTCTCGCGGATGCGCGCCTCGAAAAGCTCCGATTTCGTTTCATGATGGACGGTGAGGAGCAGATCGAGAATGAGCGCATTGTCATAGAGCATCTTCTCGAAATGCGGGGCGAGCCACACGGCATCGGTGGAATAGCGCGCGAAACCGCCACCCAGATGATCGTAAATCCCGCCCTGGCTCATGCCGGTCAGGGCCTTGATCACCACTTCGGCAAGCGCCGGGTTCTGGGATCGAAGATAGCTCCGCCAGATATTTTCAAGCACGAAGGTCTGCGGGAATTTGGGGGCCGAGCCGATGCCGCCATGGACGGGATCGGCCTCGCCGGCGTAGCGTTCGGCGATCCGGTCAAGGACTTCAATGGTGAGTTTCGGTTTGTCCCCCTCCGGTCCCTCGTTCAGTTTTTTAAGCGCGGATTTGAGGGCATCGCGGTTTTTCGTCACCTTCTCGGGCTCGTTCCTGAAAATCTCCGATACCGTCCGGAGCACATTGGTGAAGCCCGGACGGCCAAAGGCATTATCCGGCGGGAAATAGGTGCCGCCCCAGAAAGGCTCCCCGTTCGAATTCAGGAACATGGTGAGCGGCCAGCCGCCCTGTTCGCCAAGCAGGGCAAGCGCGTTCTGGTAAATCTGGTCGATATCGGGGCGTTCCTCCCGGTCCACCTTGATATTGATGAAAAGATCGTTCATCACCTCGGCGACATGGGGATCCTCGAAACTCTCATGCGCCATCACATGGCACCAGTGACAGGCCGCGTAACCGACGCTCAGCAGGATCGGCTTCCCCTCCTTTTTCGCAAGCGCCAGCGTGTCCGCACTCCAGGGCTGCCAATGCACCGGATTGTCCCGATGCTGCAGAAGATAGGGGCTTGTTTCGCGGCTGAGTTCGTTTTTCATCGCTAATCCCTGTTTCTTGAGGCCCTGATCCGGTATATAGGGGCTTATCCCGCCTGTTCTAACCCGGCAGGTGGCGGCGGATCAATGAGGAGTGATCGAAATATGAAGATTAATGTTGATATTGACTGCACCCCGCAGGAAGCAAGAACTTTTTTCGGCCTCCCCGATGTCGAACCGATGC
>SBHH01000332.1 GCA_006226265.1 Alphaproteobacteria bacterium
CCTGTGCAATTTTGTTAAATCTGCACAGGGGCGTTTAATTAAATATAGAAGAGGCGAGAAAGCAGGAATTACTCGTCTTTCAGCTTTTCTCCGGCTTTCACAACAATATCGCCGGCCTTATCCATATTTTTTTTGGTGTCCTCCTTGACCCCGTGCCAGGTATCGCTGCAGCCGGCGGCGATACCTGTGAAGGCCAGCATGAACAGGACGATGATAAAGCGTTGAAAAAGAGTCATGCGCGGTTCCCAAGCTGTTGAGTTATCAATTTCCCCTTCAAATTAGTTTCCCGCTATCAAGAATGCAATAGTTTCCGGATAGAGGGGTAGGGGTGCTCAACGGCTTTTCGGATCTTCGAAATCCACAAGCAAATGCATCAGGGCCGGATGCATTTTTTCGCCGGAGGAAATGACGTTCTTATGATTTACAGATTTCCGGTTATAAACGAGTGGCTCTCCCCGTGCAGTTGTGGTGCATCCGCCAGCTTCGTTGAGGATGATATCCGCGGCCGCGATATCCCAGTCGCTCTTCGCTGTGAGCGAGAGAGAGGCATCGACATGGCGGGAGGCGACTTTCACGATGCGATAGGCAATGGAATTGACGTGAGCAAAGGTCGCGCCCGGAACCTCGCCCAGCCAGTCGTGCCATTCAAAGGCCTTCCTACTGGCAAGTAACTGTGCCTTTGCAAGGTCGCTTTTGTTGCTGCAGGTAATGATCTTGCCATTTAGCCGTGCGCCTGAACCGAAAGAGGCCTCGTAGAATTCCTCCAGGATCGGGTTATAGACGATCCCGGCGACGGGCGTGCCATCTTCCACCAGCGCCGCGCAGATTGTGAATTCCGGCTTTTTGGCAATGAAGGTGCGGGTACCGTCGATCGGATCGACAATCCAGACCCGGGACCTTTGCAGGCGCGCGAGATCGTCCTTTGTTTCCTCCGACAGCCAGCCGTAATCCGGGTGGGCCGCCATCAATCGTTCTTTTAGATGAGTATCTATGGCGAGGTCCGCCTCACTCACGGGATCGCCAGGCTTCTTTTCCCAGCTTTTGACGGAGGCGTTGAAGTAACGGCGCGCGATATCGCCTGCCTCCCGCACGGCCGTCTTCATAAGCGAAAATTCCTGGCCGAACTTTCCCGTCACGTGCCGGCAACCATCATGCCGTCAATCCGGAGGCTCGGCGCATTGGTGCCATGCCGGAATTCAAGATCATTGGCCGGGGTAAGCTTCTGGAACATATCCTTAAGATTTCCGGCGATGGTAAGTTCCGAGACCGGGAACAGGATTTCACCGTTTTCGATCCAGAAGCCGGAGGCGCCCCGGCTGTAATCGCCGGTGATGCCGTTCACGCCAAAGCCAATCAGGCTGGTGATAAAGAAGCCGGACTTGATGTCGCTGATCAGATCGTCAAGTGAGGCCGTTCCCGCCGTCATATAAAGATTAGTGGTTGAGGCGCCGGGAGGCGACGCAGTCCCACGCGATGCACGTCCGTTGCTTTGAAGGCCGAGCTGCATGGCAGAAGACGAATTCAGGACCCAGCTTTGAAGGATGCCATTCTCGATCAGGCTCAAGGCATTGTTCGCGACGCCTTCGCCGTCAAAGGGTTTGGAGGCAAGGCCACGCACTCGATGTGGATCGTCAATAACGTCGATGCCGTCGGCGAAAATTTTTTCCCCCATTGCATCCTTCAGAAAGCTGGTGCCGCGGGCGATGGTGGGGCCGGAGATTGCTCCGGCAAAATGCCCGAGGATGCTGCCGGAGACGCGGTTGCTGAAAATAACCGGGACCTGACCGCTCGGCATCTTGCGGGGGTTGAGCAAGCGAACGGCCCGCTCTCCGGCGCTTTTGCCGATTTCCGCCGGGGTTTTAAGGTCGGCGAGATGATGCTGGCTATCGTAATCATAATCCCGCTCCATCTTCTGGCCTTCGCCCGCAATGACGGAGGCGCTTAAAGAATAGGTGGAAGAGGAATAAGCACCTCGGAAACCATGGGAGGTTGCAAGCGCAATGGAAGCTTCCCCCGTAGAGGCGCTGCCTCCTTCGGAATTGGTAACGCCATCAATTGTGAGCGCCGCTTCTTCCGTTTCCTTGGCGCGGGCAACAAGAGTTTCGTTATCGAGCACTGCCGTATCCAGAAGATCGAGCGCAGGAACGTCCCTTGCAAGCAGAGCCTCATCGGCAAGTCCGCAATATTTCTCTTCCGGTATGTTGCGGGCCATGGCGAGCGCACGCTCGGCAAGTTCCTCCAACAACTCCGGCCGGGTATCGTTGGAGGAAACAAAAGCCTGCTGCTTCCCGATCAGCACCCGAAGGCCGAGATCATGAGCTTCCGACCGCTCGATCTCTTCCGTCTCGCCGTGGCGGACCGACACATTGACGGATGTTCCCTGAATGCGGACCGCGTCGGCGGCATCGGCTCCCTTCTTCTTCACGAGTTTCAGCAGATCGTCGAGAATGGAAAGCGAGTTCTGTTCGTTGGCTGTTAAATCCGGCATTTCAAACTTTATCTAAATTGATCATTGCTCCCATACATAAGGGGGCGGACGGCAAAAGGAAATCAGAAAAGCAGCCCCATGCCGGTGAGCCCGTCCCAGAGCAGCTTGCCCCCGGTCAAAAGGACGAGAAGATAGGCGATGCGATAGAAGATGTCTTCCGGGATCATCTTATGCGCCTTGACACCGAGCCAGATGCCGATGGGGGCGAGAGGGAAGAGGACGAGGGAGGTACCAATATTTTCCGTCGAAAATTCGCCAAGTGCAGCATAGGGGATCAGTTTGACATAATTGATGACAAAGAAGAACCAGACCGAAGTACCGACATAGAGCGTCTTGTCGATTTTTTGCGGCAGCATGTAGAACTGAAGCGGCGGTCCGCCTGCATGGGCGACGAAACTGGTAAAGCCCGCAACCCCGCCCCAGATGCTTCCCTTGGCGAGACTTGGCGCGGCCTTCGTTTCCGCCGTCCTTTTGCGGGCGTAATGAAGCAGGGTGAAGACCACGCAGATAACGCCCAGGAGCACCTTGATGAAATCCGTGCTCAAATAGTTGAACAATAGATATCCTACGAGAATTCCGGTCACGGCCCCCGGCAATAGATAGAAGACATTCCGCCAGTCCGCCCGGCGGCGATAGGCGATCAAGCCGAAAATATCCATGCAGCAAAGGATCGGCAGAATGATGGCCGCGGCCTGGACCGGCGGGATCAGCAGCGAGAGAAGGGGGACGCTTAAAATGCCGAGTGAGCCGGCAAACCCGCCTTTTGAAATCCCGATCAGGAGAACAACTGGAATGGCAATCATGTAAAAGACGGGATCAGATATTGGAGACATCGCTTACTTTCAACTCAATCGCAGGCTAAAGGCTAAGAAGCAGAATGATTTCTTCTGGTATTATGCCCCGCAGAGATCTGATTTTTTTATATGTTTTATCCCACCTTAAAGAAAGATTAGCCATCTGTCTCATAATTTAGGGCATGCGATACTTAAGAGGCGGTCCACCTTTGTGAAATGGCTACTTCCAGATGGATTTGCCGCTGCCGGGGAGGTTGAGCTGGCTCCAGAGCTTGTCGATTTTCTCGATAACTTCGTCATCCATGCGGATTTTCTCACCCCATTCGCGCTTTGTCTCAGGTAGCAATTTATTGGTCGCATCCAGGCCGATCTTGCCGCCAAGCCCGCTTTCAGGAGAGGCGAAATCGAGATAGTCGATCGGGGTGTTTTCGATGAGGGTAATGTCGCGG
>SBHH01000293.1 GCA_006226265.1 Alphaproteobacteria bacterium
AGCTTGTCGACAATTTCCTGCGTATTCCCGGCGGCGACGGAAATGAAGACGCCCGGATATTTCCGCCGGAACGGTCCCAGGATCGGATGCAGATGCTGCGCTGAATCGGCAATGATGCGAAGCTTGCCCGAGCTTAACGCCCGGCTTTCCGACAGGAGCTCATGCGCCTGATGCTCGATCTCGAACATCCGATGGGTCAGTTCCAGAAGCTCTTTTCCGAATTCCGTGACGGTAATCTGCTTTTTTCGCCGGTTAAACAACAGAATGTCATATTCCTCCTCTAACTTCCGGACCTGGTCGGAAATGGCCGGCTGGGTCAGGCAGAGGGCTTCGGCGGCACGGGAGAAACCGCCATGGACGGCGACGTGATGGAAGGCTCGAAGTTGGACATAGCGCATATTTCACCTCGTTTCTGGGGCTTTTGCGGGGATTCATGGGCAACTTCTTAAATCGATCAGCATCATGACGGGTCGCGCGCGGAATGTCCATAGCCTTAATTTATAAAACAATCTAAAATAACGATTTCACAAATAGTATGCCGAGGCATAAGTTGCATGTCATGAGCCCGATCGAGGGGCCCGGTGTTTAAGGATTTCCGATCATGCCGACAGAACAGAACAACATTCCCACCCCTTCCTTTGCCCCGCCTGAAATGGGGGAGCCTTACCTGCTGACGCCGGGGCCGCTTACCACCTCGATGGAGGTGAAGCGCGCGATGTTGAAGGACTGGGGATCCTGGGACGGGGATTTCCGCGCCATGACGGCGGAACTTTGCAGCCGCCTTCTGGAAATCGCTGGCGATGTCGCAGGCGATTATGACTGCGTTCCCATGCAGGGGAGCGGCACCTTCTCGGTCGAGGCGATGCTGGGATCTTTCCTCCCCCAAGACAGCAAGACCCTGGTCCTGATCAATGGCGCCTATGGCAAGCGGGTGGCGGAAACGCTCCATTATCTCGGCCGCGATTTCGCGATCATCGACAAGGGCGATTATATGCCGCCGCGCGGCGATGAGGTCGCCGCAGCGCTTGCCAGTGATCCCGCCATCAGCCATGTGGTGCTGGTCCATTGCGAGACGAGTTCGGGTATCCTGAACCCGGTCGAGGAAATTGCCGAGGAGGTCCGGGCGGCAGGCCGCAAGCTTTTGATCGATTCCATGAGCGCCTTCGGTGCACTCCCCCTCAATGTGACGGAAATCCCGTTCGAGGCCATGGTTTCCTCCGCCAATAAATGCATCGAAGGGGTGCCGGGCTTCGGCTTCATTATCGCGCGGAAATCGGCGCTGGAGGCCGCGAAAGGCAACAGCCATTCCTTAAGCCTTGATGTGCATCAGCAATGGGCGAATTTCAAGAAATCGGGGCAATGGCGCTTTACCCCGCCGACCCATGTCGTCGCCGCCTTTATCGAGGCGCTGAAACAGCATGAAGCGGAAGGCGGGCAGGCGGGACGGCTCGCCCGGTACGTGGAAAACCGCGACGTCATGGTCGCGGGCATGCGAGAGCTTGGTTTCGAGACGTTGCTGAAGGACCGCTGGCTTTCGCCGATCATCGTGACCTTCTTTAACCCCGCGCATCCGAATTTCGAATTCGCCCGCTTCTATGAATTGATGAAATCGCGCGGCTTTATCATTTATCCCGGCAAGCTCACCGTCGTGAACAGCTTCCGCGTCGGCTGCATCGGCCGGATGGATGCGGGCGTGATGCGCCGCGTGGTCGAGGCTGCGGGCGAAGCCCTTCGTGAAATGAATGTCCCGGATGCAAGCCCGCCCGAAGCGGCCCTGATTGAGCGTGCGAAACTCGCCGCCTGAATGAAAAACTGGAGCAGTTAGAGATGAACAAAATGAGCCCAAACGGGATCACCGTAAATGACCGGTCCTATCCGTTCCCGAAGACGACGGCGGTGGCGATCTGCCTTGACGGCTGCGAGCCTGCCTATATCGATGCAGCGATCGAGGCCGGGCTGATGCCGACCATGAAGCGTATCCGCGAGAAAGGGACGTTTCACAAGGCCCATTGCGTGATCCCGAGCTTCACGAACCCCAATAACATGTCCATCGCGACGGGCCGCCCACCCGCCGTTCATGGCATTTGCGGGAATTTCCTCCTCGATCCCGAAACGGGGGAGGAGGTGATGATGAACGATCCGAAATTCCTGCGTGTGCCGACCCTTTTCAAGACTTATTACGACGCGGGCTGCCGCATCGCCATCGTGACGGCGAAGGACAAGCTCCGGGCGCTCCTCGGCAACGGCCTCAAGTTCGATGAGGGACGGGCGGTCTGCTTCTCGACCGAGAAATCCGATACCACGACGATGGAAGAGCACGGGATCGAGAATGCCTCCGACATGCTCGGCATTCCGGTGCCGAGCGTCTATTCGGCGGAGTTGTCGGAATATGTTTTCGATGCCGGGGTCAAGCTTCTCAAATCCTTCAAGCCCGACATCATGTATCTGACGACGACCGATTATGTGCAGCATAAATCCGCGCCGGGCGAAAAGGATGCCAACGCCTTCTATGCGATGTTCGATAAATACCTGACCGAGCTCGATGCCCTTGGCGCCGCCATCATCATTACCGGCGATCACGGCATGCAGGCAAAGCATAAGGCCGATGGCACGCCCGACGTCATTTACCTTCAGGATGAACTGGATAAGGAATTCGGCGAAGGCGCAACCCGCGTCATCCTGCCGATCACCGATCCTTACGTCGTGCATCACGGCGCGCTCGGCTCCTTCGCGACGGCCTATATGAAAGGGGCTGACCGAGATGCAGTGATTGCGAAACTGAAGACGCTGGAGGGGATGGAGGCTATCCTCACCAAGGAAGAGGCGGCGGAACGCTTCGAATTGCCGCCCGAACGGATCGGCGATCTCGTCATCATCTCGACCACGCATAAGGTGCTCGGCACCAGTGCCGACCGCCATGATCTGACGGCACTCGATGTGCCGCTTCGCTCCCATGGCGGATTGAGCGAGCAGACGGTGCCCTTTATCCTCAACCGCGCGGTGAAGAATCTCCCGAATGCGCCCGAGCTTCGGAATTTCGATGCCTATTTCTATGTGACGCGTGCAGCGGCAAAGGTTTGACGATGAACAAGATGGAACGGCCCGCTTTCTTCCGTGCCGAGGCGATGCGCATCGGCGGCCGGAAAGTTTTGACCGACGATGTGATCGAGGTGCGCTATCCCTACACGAACGAGGTGATCGGCACGGTGCCCGCCGGGACCGCCGAACATGCGCGTGAGGCTTTCGAGATTGCGGCGAACTACCGGCCGACCCTGTCGCGATATGAGCGTCAGCAAATTTTGCTCCGCGCGGCAGGTCTTATCAAGGAACGGCGGGAAGCCATTGCAAAGGTCCTCACTCTGGAGCTAGGCATCTGCAACCAGCACGCGCTCTATGAGACCGGGCGCGCCTACGATGTTTTTACGCTGGCGGGCCAGCTTGCCATCCTCGATGACGGGCAGATTTTCTCCTGCGATCTCACCCCCCACGGGAAAGAGCGAAAAATCTATACGAAGCGCGAACCGGTTCGCGCCATCTCTGCGATCACGCCCTTCAACCATCCGCTCAACATGGTGGCGCACAAGATCGCGCCCGCCATCGCGACCAATAACTGCGTCGTCTGCAAGCCGACGGAGCTGACGCCGCTTACCGCCATCACGCTCGCCGATATCCTCTATGAGGCCGGGCT